>JAZRJG010000001.1:0-12126 GCA_045645725.1 Candidatus Enterousia sp.
CCAAGCAATCGCCGCATCCCCCATACTCACTCTTGTCATCCCGTGGCTTGCTTGTCCTACGAAACCTTGGTGAAGTAGGAAGCACGGGACCCAGGTACCGCAAATAATCTACTTATACACCACAATCCACTTTTATCCACCCGCGCCACCACCCACCGTCACCCCGATGGCGATCGGGGTCCATTGCGTCATCCGGCAAAAAAAGAACCCACAGACACAATGGATACCGACCTGCGTCGGTATGACGAAAACTTTTATGTCGCGCCCCCCAAAAAAAAGCACCTTTGTCATTGCGAGCAAAGCGCGGCAATCCAGTAATTCATTTGCCAAACCTGGGTTCCGGTGTCAAGCACCGGAATGACAATGTTTTTTATTCCGCCCACGCCCACACCCCCACGTCACGTTTATGAAATAATAAAAAACCCCCAAACGGGGGATTGATTACTTGCCAAATTTGCCACTGCGTGGGAATCCGACCGGTACGGTGCGTCCTTGGGATGCGCGTTTTGCGCGCCATGGTGACCAATCATCCATCTTGGTCGTGCCACGTCCGGTTGTCCACCCAAACCCATCAGCCGCATCAAAGAACATGACATCCAAAACGTATGTGCGTTCGGCGTTATATTTTTGCAATATTACACCTTTGCCGCGTGACATTTCGGGGATTTCCGATGTTGGGAATATCAACAATTTATCATTTGAACCCGACATAGCAACCGTGTCGCCCGCCACCACAACGCACATATGTGCCGGATTTTTGGCATCTGTGTTCATGACTTGTTTGCCGTTTTTCGTCTGGGCCAAGCAATTTTCGCCCAACGCAATAAATCCATTGCCGTGGCGCGACACCAACAAATACTTTGCGTTCAAATCCAACACAAACGCGCGAATTATATCTTCGTCTGCGCCAATGTCCGCCATTAATCGTACGGATTCACCAAAGCCACGTGCCGACGGCAATTCGTTCGCGGACAAAGTGAACATTTTGCCGTTTGACGTGAATAAATTAATTTTATCAGTCGACATTGCGTGGAATGCGTGCGCCAATTCGTCGCCTTCTTTGAATTTGACATCCAACGCGTTCAAATCCAAATGTCCTTTGGCGGCGCGTATCCAACCCATATTCGACAGAATAATTGTCAAAGGTTCTTTTTCTATAAATTCATCGGCATTAACGACAATTTCTTCGGTCTGTTCCGCCCAAGTTGTGCGTCTGCGTCCCAAAGTGGTCTTTTTATCATACGTCTTTTTAATATCGGCGAACCATGCCTTTAATTGATTGTTTTGTGCATCATCACTGGCCAACAATGCCTGTAATTGTTCTTGTTCGGCGCGCAATGCTTCATCTTCGCGCTTGATTTCCATTTCTTCCAATTTGCGCAAAGAACGCAGGCGGGTGTTCAAAATTGCTTCTACTTGAACTTCGGTCAGGTTAAATTCTGCAATCAATACACCTTTGGCGTCATCTTCATTACGTATAATTTCAATCACGCGATCTAAATTCAGGTACACAATCAACAGACCGCCTAAAATTTCCAATCTGCGCGCGATATTGTTTAACCGCCATTGGGTTCTGCGCTGTAATACACTGCGTTGATGTGTGACAAATTCGCGCAGTACATCACCAATTGGCATAACACGTGGCGCACCATTGGAATCAATCACGTTAAAGTTCATGTTAAATCTGTATTCCAAATCCGACATAGCAAACAAATGTGCCATCATCTTGTCGGCCGGAATATTGCGCGACTTTGGTGTGATAACAATGCGCACATCGGTCGTAGATTCATCGACAATATCATCAACCAACGGTAATTTTTTACCATCAATCAATGTCGCAATTTGTTCAACCAATTTAGATTTCACAACGCCGTATGGAATTTCTGTAATAACGACTTGCCATGCGCCGCGTTCTAATTCTTCTATGCTCCATCGTGCGCGAATGCGAAATGCGCCGCGTCCTGTGTCATAGTTCTTTACAATTGTGTCAAAACTGTCGATTAAAACACCACCGGTCGGGAAATCGGGCCCTGTCATTTTTTTAATAATTTGGGCGGTTGTGGCGTCGGGTTTATCTATAATTAAATTCAGTGCATCACAAACTTCGGCCACATTATGTGTTGGGATATTGGTCGCCATACCCACGGCAATACCCATACCGCCATTTGCCAACAAATTTGGAAATGCCCCCGGCATAACCATTGGCTCGACCGTTGTGCCGTCAAAGTTTGGCATCATATCAACACTGTTTTCGTCCAATCCCTCCATAATCAGCATTGCCGCTTCGGTCATCTTAGATTCCGTGTATCGGTATGCCGCTTGTGGGTCGCCGTCGATATTTCCAAAGTTTCCTTGGCCGTCAATTAATGGGTATCGAACCGAGAAATCCTGTGCCAATCGCACCATTGCGTCATACACCGAACTGTCGCCATGTGGGTGATAGTGACCCAACACGTCACCGACAACGGTTGCGCATTTACGGAAAGCCGCATTTGGTGCCAACTTTTGTCGCAACATAGAATATAAAATACGTCTGTGCACCGGCTTTAATCCGTCGCGAACATCGGGCAGGGCGCGCGATACAATCGTACTGACCGCGTATGACAAATATCGTTCCGACAGTGCGTCGGACAACTGTTGATAATTGATATTTTCGATAATCTCTTTCACCATAACACTGAAAATTTAGAACATTTGAAAAAAAATAACAACAGAAAAAAATCAATCCACCCCCAAAAGATATTTTATTTTTATCGTATGTGATTTTGTGATATAATAAGCAGTATGAAAAACAGAAAATCTTATATTTTTACAACACTGTTGTGTTTGGTTGCGGGGCCTGCATTTGCGGGTTGGCAATATCCTGGGACGTATGTTGGTGATGGTTGGTATTCCGATGACGGTTCGCGCTTTGTGATTTCTGCGCGTGGCGGTGCGTCGATTGGGCGTGGTGATGTTAAAAATTCTGCGGGTGCAATTGCGATTGGTTACTATGTTGATCCTGAACGAACTCAGATTGCGACCGAAGGTTACTGTGATATGACGGGCGAATGCGACGGTTGGGACTATGCGGGCTATATGGATATGAACGCCTTGCCTGTGTCCAAAGATTTAGAAACGTTTTCATTTGCCGCGGGTGCCAGTATTGGTTGGACATTGCCAAATCGTCCACAATGGCGGTTAGAGGCGGGTTGGGATACGATTACCAAAGCGGACTATAACGCATCGCCATTGTTTGCCGGTGATGTGACGTTGGTTGGTGGCGCCATCCCCGATGAAATCAGTGCATATATAGAAAGCGGTTCGGTTCACTCGCAAATATCCACCGATATAATCAGCGCGATGGCATTTTATGATTTCTTTGATGGAATGTACAAACCGACGCATGAATTAATCCCGTATGTTGGCTTTGGTATGGGGTATGCCGATACGAAAACTGTGCTGAATTTATCTGATCCGTATGGTGATTTGTCTGACCAATCGGAATTACAGCAATTTGGCGAACCGGATGATAATGGTGTTTTGCGTTTTTATAAATCGGAACGCAATACGGCAAACGTTGCTTGGTTGGTTTCGGCGGGCGCGTCATATGGCATCAGTGAAAAAACATTTTTGGATTTTGGTGTTCGTGTGGCCTATATTCCCGAAGTAAAATGGGGGCTGCGTAATGAAGATAACACTCGTCAACGCGAATGGTTTCGTGCCGAAAATATATTCTATACGAATATTATGATGGGCGTCCGTTTTGAATTCTAAAAAATATCCCCATTTGGGGATTTTTTTTATTTTTAACGCACTTTTTATACGCAAAAAATCCCGCATTGCTGCGGGATTTCTTGTTTTCCTTTCTCTATTAACGAGAATAGAATTCGACAACCAATTCAGGGAACATCTGAACAGGATATGGTACATCTTCGAATGCAGGAACGCGTACAAATGTCGCTGTGAAGTTTGCACTGTCAACAGAAACATAATCTGCAAAGTTGCGTTCTGCGGATTCCAAAGCCAATACGACCAAAGGCATTTGTTTTGCTTTTTCGCTGACTGTGATAACGTCACCTGGTTTTACGCGATAAGATGCGATTTTAACACGTTGGCCGTTAACATAGATGTGACCGTGGCTGATTAACTGACGTGAAGAGAATACAGTTGCTGCCAATTTTGCACGATATACAACTGCGTCCAAACGACGTTCCAACAAACCGATTAAGTTTTCTGGTGTGTGGCCTTTCATGTTGGCGGCTTCCAAGTAATATGCACGGAATTTCTTTTCGCCTACATTGCCATAGTAACCTTTCAATGTCTGTTTTGCACGCATCTGTTTTGCGTAATCAGACGAATTGCCACCACGTGATGTTGGACCATGCTGACCTGGTTTGTATTTACGTTTGTTAAATGGAGATTTTGCCTGACCCCACAAGTTTACACCCAACGAACGGGCAATTTTCAATTTGCGTGTGCTGCGTTTTGCGCCTGCTCTTGCCATAATATTAATCCTTTGTTTTTGGTTTTTTTGGTGCCGGATATTTAACAGAATCCTTATCACTAACGGGACCAAAAATCACCGTTGTTTAATCAGTTCTGATTACCCAGCGACGCTAAGGTTATAGTGTTTTTGTGGAAAAATCAAGTATTTTTTGCAATGTCATAAAATTTGTAATGCCGCATTTTTTTGCCAACTGGGTGGCGGATTCAAATTCTCGTCCGATTTGATCGCGCGAATGGGCATCGTCTGACAATAATACGGGCAGATTTTTTTGGGCGACCATATGCATTATACGTTCGCTGGGGTATGGTTCGGGTATGCCACTGCGTTTGCCACCGGTATTAATTTCAATGGGTGTTTTGCATGCGGCCAATATCTCAATCGTTTTTTGTTCTGTGTCCATCCATCGTTCTTCGCCACCGATTCCGACTTTTTTGGGTAAATCAATATGTGCCATCCACGAAAAGATTCCCGATTGTCCTGCGCGTTGAACTTTATCCCAATACATGTCCAACATTTTTTGTTGCGTATCTGGGGCGGCATTTTTCATATCGTGCACATTACACAGTTGTCCACCGAATTCGATAAAGTGACACGCCCCGATGATATAGTCGGGTTTTAATATTTTAATTGCATCCTTAAACCCGCGATACCAATCGATATGGTCAAAGAAATCGACCTCCATCCCACGCAGTACATTTATGTTATGTGATGTGGCGGCGCGTTCTAAACTTTGATAGTGGGCAATAAAGCGGGGCATAATTTCATTAAAATTTGCACTGTAAATCGCGTCGTATTTATTTTTGTTCGCCGGCGCATAGAAACGTGTCGCACGAATATTTGGGTGTACGATAAAGTGGTTGGACACACCGATTGTATGAAATCCCAAATCGGCGGCCCGTTCCACCATTTCGCATTCTGTGTGCCGGCCATCAAATCCGGCGGTATGTGTATGCAGAGTAAAGTTTTGTGTCATTAAAATTTTACCTGTGGGGCTTTACGTTCTGCGTCATCCAATTGGAACAATTGTTCGGTTGTAATTCCGAACATGCGCGCAATGATATTGGATGGGAATTGTTCGACCTGATTATTTAATCTCATAACAACAGTGTTATAAAATTGACGTGTTGCTTGGATTTTATTTTCTGTATCTGTCAATTCGTGCTGCATTTCTAAAAAGTTCTGATTTGCTTTCAAATTTGGATAACTTTCCGCCAAAGCGAACAGATTTTTCAATGTATGTGTCAAATGATTTTGTGCGTCTGCGCCATCTGGGCCGGTTGCAGTCATTGCGGCATTACGCGCTTCGATAACGGCCTTTAAAGTTTCGCTTTCGTGTTTTTCTGCGCCTTTTACAACTTCGATTAAAGCGGGGATTAAATCGTATCTGCGTTTTAATTGTGTATCAACGGTCGCCCAAGCTTCTTTAACTTGGTTTTTACCTGCGATTAAACCGTTGTAAACGGAAATTGCATACAATGCAACGATTACGACAACTGCCAACGTGGTCCACATAATAAACTCCTTTCTGTTCGTTATATTAACTGATTTTGATTTTATGCCTTTTTTAACAAAAATCAATAAAGATTTTTTATTTTATCTTTTCCGCCGCTGTTCAAGTGCGCAGGGCGGGGTGGTTAGAGAGTCCAAGCAATCGTAGCAAACCCCACACTCACTCTTGTCATCCCGTGGCTTGCTTGTCCTACGAAACCTTGGTGAAGTAGGAAGCACGGGACCCAGGTTTGGCAAATAAATTACTTAAACACCAACGTTCGTTTTTAACCCCATCCCCACACACAGGACGTCATACCGACGCAGGTCGGTATCCATTGTGTCATGTATTCATTTTTATTTGCGATATTACACAATGGACCCCGATGACGATCGGGGTGACGAAAAAACAGCAGGGGTATAAAAAAATCCGACGGGGTGTCGGATTTTTGTTCTTATTTCCCATCAATACGGAATACGTCGCCCCAGTCGCCAACGTGTTGACCACCGACCGTGCATTCCAATGATTCAAAGCCGTCTTTTACCTGTTTCTTTTTTACAACAGACGATGTCACCAACGCGCCGGTTGTTCCCAACACAACACCCGCCGTTAAATCAGATGCTAAACGTGCAGTATTGAATTTGCCTTCGGCTGTACGCCATTTGGACAGACCAAATTGCCCTTCGACCAATGCCAAACGCCCCGCCAAATCGGATATGCTGGCAGTGGTGTCGGTTGCGGCCATTGTTGATGTGGCGTCCGCACCAGATGTGGATTCTGTGCCGCTGGTAGCATTCCATGTTTGCATGCCCTGCATTATTTTCTCTAATTCTTTTTCTGGATTTTGGGCATCAAAATATTTTGCTTTATCTTTGTCTGATAAATCATTTTTATTTATACAACTTTTACCCTTTCCATTATTGTACAATTGATTTGGGTTACGGCATATATCAAAATATATGTACTCGCTGCCTTCGTAGGATACACTTTTAAATGGATATATTTCGTTAGGTGGATCGCAATTATAGTGAACTGAACCACTGCGATAGATTTCGCTGAATGTACCGCCGCTTTTTTCGCAAAGCCGTTTTCTGACTTCGGATTCGCTTATACATTCGTGCCAGTTTGGAGCAACCATATAGCCGTCATTACAAGCGTTGGACCGGGGAAGCAAGCGCACGGCCCAACCCGAAGGGGTGCACAGATATTCGCACGCCATAGAGTCATGTGGCACATTATCTTTAATGATATTATACGCCGGATCGGTACTGGTTACCCGCGGTATAGAAGCGCGGGTCTGTTCATGGCAATAATTATTGCCGCGTTGACCGACCGGCACCAAACTTGCGTTCCTGTCGAACCCAATTTGGCATGGTCTTTGTTCTATACATTTTTCATAATTTTTATCCGGTTGGTGGTCAAGGTCATCGTGTTTTGTTTTACACGTTTTTGACACGCAGAATTTGTCGGATATTTCTTTATAAGACCCAAAATAGTATCTATAACCATTTCTGTCAGTTTCGTCGGACATGTTCATCAATATCGGCGTTCCATTTGTTGGTCCCGCCAAAAATTTATTTATCTGATTGTCGTCATATTTATCAAATATCTTATGACGCTCGCCAGTGGTCAGTCCGGCTACAACCGCTGTCAGATTTTTATATGGTGAATTTTGTACAGTGCAAGTCGGAATTTCGCCAACCCTTTTCCAGGCGCAATCGTCGCGGACACATTCGCATTGCCACTTTTGTCCCCCGACATTATCATTCAGATGTGTTTGCGGAATTAACGTCACATACTCTGCATTGTTTGGACACGACGCATCCCTGTATGTGACTTTTGCCCTGGATATATCATAATATGTTGTGGCATCGTCTGTCTCATGTTTCACCAAATATTCTGTTTCATCTTTGCTTTTGCCGCATTGCATAAATGCCTGGGGGGATACTTGCAACCATTCCTTGGGCAGGTTTCCGCCATTCTTGGGCACATAGATATATCCGGCGACTGTGTCGCATTTGGTCTCCGGTTCAAGCAATTTCCACCCACAACCGGCACTGCCACTGCTATCATTGCATACGCATTGCCATAACGATAATTCATTTGCGTATTTATCATACATATGCGGTTGCATCATATTCGCTTGGATGACGGTGTTGCCGGTACACCAATTTCGTACAAATTGTGTTTTGCCATCCTTGTATGTAAGTATACGGGCCCCCGCGCCATCCCAATAGTACATTGTATTGTCGATTGTTCTTGCTGCTTTGCCGAATCCGCTGCCACAGAATGCCGCGTGTATATAACATAGCTTATCGTTCCGCTCAAATAACAAGAAGTTGCCAAATCCACCGCTTTTAAACTCTTCCGCCACTCTGCGATATTCATCACTGTCCGTTCCGCAGGCAACCGTTGGGGCATAGTTGTTTACTTGGCCTTCGATGCATATTTCGCGCTTTGGTATGGGGGCCAGTTCGGGTTTGCCGTTCCATTGATGCATACCAAACACATTGCCCATCCATTGTTTTTGGTACTGTGGATCCTCAAAAGGATTATAGGTTGCATTTGCATTGTTAATACAACCAATTAATGAAATTGCGCATACGATGTACAGGTATCTCATCCCCAATCCTTTTTAATTATTCATCAGGTTAATAAAAATATCGACATTAATGCAAGTGGAAAAAGCACTTGCATAAAAATTCTATATTGAATAAAATGCTGTAAACATGTCTAAGGAAGGGAACGCATGAAAAAAATATCCATATTATGTGTATTAATGATTACGTGTGGCAATGCAATCGCGGCCGATGGCGACAAATGGGATAATTATAAAACATACTGGGATCGTATAGATTACAGTCATTATAATATAACAAATTATAATGAAGGCGAACTCTTGACGGTGGGGGAGATGTTGGCAGAAGTATTGACTCAGTCAGACCCCCTTGCCGTTTTGGGGGCTCCCAACAATTTGGTCTTTGAAGTAGACCATTATGGAACGATAGAAAAATTGGCATATAACTGTTCGGATGATTATAATCATCCGGAAAAACAATATTGGAATATCTATGACGGGGCCATTATAAACTGGATAGACGGCGGTTGGCGAACCGCAAAAGTAAACAAGGGCTTATTGTTTTATGACAACCATTTTTCTGAATCAGACGCCCCCCCCCCGGGCGAAACGTGTATCAATGATAGTTTTGTGACCAAATTAAGCGGACAATCAAACACTCGAAAATATTTCCGGAAGATAGATGGCAATGAGGCCAGTATGGATAACCAGCTTTATTCGGCTTATGTTGGCACGCCCAGCGATGTATGTATAACGTATCGATGTGCGCCGGGGTACCGAATGATGGCCGACCCCACGAATGAATACAGTCAACCAGAAGACGGCACATGGTGTAAGGCAGAGAATACACAGTGCCCTTTTTATCGCGGGGACCGTACGTATTACATGAGGACGGATGAAGCATTTGGCAATGATGGAAACGCTCCGTTTAATTGCATAGAATCCAGTAATAATAAAGGTGTTACATTTGGTGAATATCAGGGATACACCAAGGGTCGGCAGTTCCTGACCATTACAGGTGGTTTGATAGACCAAATGACGTCAGATATGCAAAACACAACATGTACCGATGGTGCGCCACATTGCACGGTGGAAAAATTGAACACTGCGTGCGGCAAATTGGGCTATCGGTTGAAGGATGATGGCACCGAAACAAAAGTTATCGATGGTACCGCTGTATTGATTTCGGCATGCCGACAAGCGCAATCGGTATTTGAGTACAAAGAGAAATACAAAGTTAAAAAAGACGTGTTCGATAATCGCGATTGTGATTTTATGTGCGAGTATGATGGTATATCGGTAAATGTGCGCAAAAAAGAAAGAATGAACATAGAGCAGTCACTTGCAGATAATGAGCAGAAAACAGAATACGCACGCTGTCCATTATTCTTTACAGATTCTTACAATAGTGACGATGAATTAACATGTGTTTATGACGAAGTTGCGGTTGATACACTTGTGAATGCCATTAACGGGTACATATATGATAAAAACAAAAAAGCAAGCGAGGCAGAACGGAGCAATGCGATACAAGCATGTGCCCGCAATTTTTGCACGGCCAGTGGTGGTGTCTATAATAATGATAATGGCAACTGCTTATGCGGCGGCGAACCATGCAATACTAAGTATAATGATGAATATTCTTATTGCGAACCAACACAGCGCAGTCACTGCGTGGAGGGTGTTTGGACAGTATGGAACCCTGATGTACCGACCAAAAAAGAAAGGAATGCATTGGTAAATGGGTGGAAGGGTATTTTGGATGGTTGTATAGCTGACGCAGATAATGCGTATAATTCGTCAATTAATGGATCCAGCACCACTGCCGACAGCACCAACGCCACCGACACCACTGCCAGCATATCCGATTTGGCGGGGCGTTTGGCATTGGTCGAAGGGCAATTTGGTCTGTCCAAATGGCGTACTGCGGACGGTAAATTCAATACTGCCCGTTTGGCATCTGATTTAACGGCGGGTGTTGTGTTGGGAACAACCGGTGCGTTGGTAACATCGTCTGTTGTTAAAAAGAAACAGGTAAAAGACGGCTTTGAATCATTGGAATGCACGGTCGGTGGTCAACACGTTGGCGACTGGGGCGACGTATTCCGTATTGATGGGAAATAAATGGGGGCAATATGAAGAAAAATATAGTATTCGGCATCCTGGGGACGTTAGGTATGGTAAACGGCGCACTGGCAACAGAATGGAAAACGTTTGACCCGAATAATTCAACTTTGTTTAATGTGACTCTGTATAATTCTGGCGCCGCCTGTACTCCATATAGAGGAACCATTGGTAACTACTCCTTTCGTACAGATGTTCTTGTGACATACGATGGTGGCCGCTCCCGTCTTTCAGATTTTACTTCTTATGTGTATGAGTGCGCGCCAAACTGGCTGGATGACCTCAATAATCCCAACATAACTCACTCTACAAAAACATGCACAAATGGTACCAAGGTTGCGGCTGTTGGTTATGCGGATGCCCAGCGGTATAAAGAAGCGTTGGAATTCAATATTGTCGGTGAAGGGAATAATAAGGTATGGAGATGTAATGACGGCGGATTTAATGAATGGGAGTATGCTGGTAAAACAATGTCGGATTGTCAACAGGCGGCCTATACAAAATTCAAAAACAAAACAAATGCTGTTCCTGTTTTGGTGTCGCCATCCACGGACGATCAGACATTTTCTTACACTTATGTTAATCCACCCAACGATATTTGCATTGCATATGTTTGCAACCCCGAAATATCGATTGCAACAATGAATCCATTTACTTCATCAACTCGAGAACTGCAAAATTCTCAATATGAATGTATGGAAATTAACCCAAAATGTTCTTTTCAATATGGTGACAAATCTAAAAAAATGCCAATAGGATATCAGTATGTAAGTAATTTGGGATCAAGTTTTCATGACAATGCCGACTTTCCGGCTTTAAAGGCCAAGATGGACCAAACCGTGCAGGAAAACCAAGCATTGGTGACAGAGCTGTATCAAAAAGTTTCGGCATCACATAGTGTTTTTGAACAAAAATCAGATAGCACGGGAACTTATATTAGTATTAAAGACAATGTTCTGGATAATTTGAATTTTTATATTCGATGCGAAACTGGTGGGCTTGTTTTTGCACCTGCAACATGTCCAACTTATTTCAAGTTGCAAAATACGGAATGTGTTCTGGATACAAACGGTATTCGAAGCGCGATTGATACAAAAAATACAGCAGACAGAGAAGCCGCACAGGAGGCAGCGCAGACGACAAGGAACAGCGCAACAAAAGAATGTGCCCGCAATTTTTGTGTTGCCAGTGGCGGTCAGTACATGTCCAGCAATGGTACTTGCACATGCGGCGGCGAACTATGCAATGATAGGCATCTTGGATATTATTATTGCAAACCATCACTCCGCAAGCACTGCGTGGGGGGCGTTTGGACAGGATGGGGGACTCGTGTACCAACCCTAGAAAGTATTAACATAGAAGCAGCTGCGTGGCAGTTAGATTTGGTTGCTTGTATAGCTAACGCAAATAATGCGTATAATTCGTCAATTAATGGATCCAGCACCA
>JAZRJG010000002.1:0-4070 GCA_045645725.1 Candidatus Enterousia sp.
TGTTTGTGCGCCGGTTGCACGGTTGGCCGCCGCACGTGATGCGTTTGTCGTTGCAACACGGTTTTGAATATTTGCAGATGTACGTGCGACCGCAGAACGCGACGCGTTTGTTGTTGCGGTGCGTGCCGATGCGGCATCACGTGTGTTTACACCACGTTCGGAACGTGGTTGTGCATCAGATGTGCGAACCGCAGTTGGCGTGGTGGTTGTGCGTGCACGAACCGAAGAAGTTGCACGATTTACCGCCGTATCACGTTCACGACGGGTATCGGTATTTGTTCTGGTTGCGTTTCGTTCGGATGTTCCGCGTTGCGCAACATTGCGTTCAGTTTTTTTGGGGGCGTCTTTATCCGCCATGGTCGATGGAACCACACGTGATGCAACCAAGTTGTCGGCCATTGCGTCCGGCAAAATAGACACAAATAACAACAAGATAACCGACAGAAAACGCGATAAGTACGACATAATTTCCCCTCTTATTATATCCAGTGTAGAAAAAATGGCATAACATATGCAACAAAAAAAACACCCGCGAACGGGTGTTAATCAATCCGGCACTTCGGCGCTGCTGGTACTCCACGGCACATCATTCATAATCAGATAATATAACTTTACACTACCTGTCCCCGGACTGCGCAAAATTGGTCGCACAACATATATATCAACATTACACGGCGCATCTTGATTTCCTTGAACTTCTAATAAATCTTGATGAAATTTAGATGCAAAATCAAACGCCTGTAAATATGCGGCATCGTCATCGGCGGGTACCACAGAATCACCAATCCACATCAACCACATACCATAGTTTATTACATTTTCTTGCCCTTCGATATCATCGGCCGACAACAACAACCACGGTTTAAAATCAGCACCATTGGTATATTCCCCCGTACTGGTATCCGTCTGATCATACATATCACCCAAGAAATTCACCGCCGCATACAATGCCCCTGTATGTTGAACACCTTTGCCCAACATACCGACAAATTGACGCGTTGAAATAAACAAAAAGTCACGCGCACGACCGGCAAAAGTACTTGCACGCCCCAATCGTTCGGCACGGCTTAAAATCTTGTTACCATTATTAATCGCACGAAGCGCCTTACCACGCTGCCACATACGACTGAGAACATTGCCGCGTTTCGGATTCAAACCCTTTAACTGTCTGCGATATTTATTCAGATCCTCTAATGATGCAACCACTTTATTGTACCGCTTTACATCGGCATGTTTTGCCAACTTCGCCTGACGCGCCATCAATGTGGCCTTGCGCCCCTCGGTTCGACGGATTACATCATCAATATCATCCAAATTCCTTTGTGCACCTTCAACATTGACCCCATAATCCTTTCGCGTTCTGTTCAACTGCTGCTTTGCGCTGCCCAACCTTTGCTGAACACGGCTGATTTCCCTGGAACCGGCATTCCTGCTACGTAAATCAGCAAGTTGGTTCTCATACCTTGTGATATTGGTTTGAATATCTGTTAAATTCTTGCGTTGTGCATCCGTCAATGTTTCCAAGTTCTTGGTGGCCTTGGCCAAATCATCGGCCGCCGCTGCGCGTTGTGCCTTTAACAAGTCCAAAGAACGATCGGCTGCTTCCAATTCTCTGCCCACACCTAGAAACGATTTAACCTTGCCCGCTTGTGCCGCCACACGCGCCTCGGCAACAAGTAATTTTTCAACACGCGCCAGACGCGCCATTTTTGCGCTGTACGTAATCGCCGCTCCCGACCCCATTGTTACAATTGTCAAAACAATATCTGCAGCAATTTCGGCATACATTACCCATCTCAAATTCCTATCACCCGCAACATAATAATCATTTGGATCATCGCCACCCCTGCCAACCGTTTGAACCATCGCCACATTTACCGCATCGTCATCATCCGCCCATGCGGTCTTACTGGAACATGTACCACTGCCATGATCCTTTGGATATAATCTATCTATATTTTCAGTAATATAACTCAAAGAAACCGTGTTGGGTTTATCCTTACCAACAAATTGATCTAATGTTCCGGCCTCTACCACCATAATGCCATACCAAGACGGATCAACATTTGTCCAAATTGCTTTTCCATCGGTTGGATCGTCGGTCTCCGCCGTCATCAAATCGGGACGCTTCAATAATCTTAAACGCTGGCGCAATAATTCCGGTTGGGTTTCATAATTTACAACAACCTGACGTCCATTGGGAAAGGTATATGTTATTGGCATAAATTTAATATTTGCCATATCGTGACTATCTTTAATTTCATCACACTGAAGAACCCGTTCCAACACATCTTTTTGGGCAAAAACCTGGGCAACCCACATTTCAATATCCGACTCAAACGCGGCATCAGCATCAACTTCCGAAGCACTATTCGCCAACGCATCCGCAAATATCTTTGTTGAACATTCCGTAGCATCGGCCGGTCTTTTGATTAATTCATCAATTGTTATCAAACCATCTGCATCAATGGGTTCGGCTTCATCTAATGTCTCCGCAATATACGCCACATCTTCCAAGCGAATTAAATTATCCGCCACCGCATTTGTTTCACACAAGCACAAAGCCACAAATACACCAATTAAAAACCTGAACATTTACCCCCCCCTTTGTCGTCAGACAATACTATTGCGCGTTTTCCAATGTAATTTGTTGTAATTCTTTTAACTCTTGACGTCGTTCCGCCATATCGGCCGCCCATTGCGGAACCGCAGCATTGGGTGTCAAACCAACCGGTTCATCTGTTTCTTTGAAATTTGGATTTGGAACAACCGCACCACCGTTTTGCAATTGGGCCGCAAATGCGCCCGATGGCAACACAAAAGAATTATTTTTGACATACTGATCAAACAAATCATCCAAATATCCCGCGCATGCCGTTGCATAATTTCCATTTGGCATACGTGACAATTGCACCATAACCGCCGGACGAATTTCTTTTAATTGGGCCATTCGGCAATTATCTGTACGCAATTTACATTGTTCCATCACCAACGCGGCAACAATACTTTGACAATCCGCCGTAGTAATCCCCGGCCCTTTGGCATACACAGGCGTTGGCAAATTCATATTATACGGAGAATTCGGATTCCAATACGGATTCGTGGAATAGTTCTGAACATTTTGTATCGCGCCATACTTTGAAAAAGGCGACACGTCCGCAAACGCGCCCGAAACACAAAACACACCCAACAAAAACAACGTAAATACATTTATTTTCATTTCTCTCACCTGTATTATTCAATTAATTATATCAGAAAATAGCATATTACAAAAGACAAAAATCCCCCAACAAAAAAGAACGGCGCGAACGGTATGTACCGTTGATGCTTGATATGCGCCCACAGTCCGCCAAACACCCCCGCCAAAATCAACGCAACCGGCAATGCAGTGGTCCCCAACCACAGCCCACCAACAGCCATTAACTTTACATCCCCCATACCGATTGGCGGAAATTCCATATCCACACGTTTTCGCATTAAATATTCAAACACCAACCCAACGCCTGCAGACATTATATATCCAAAAACCGCCCCGACAACCGCATCCGGCACAGAAACAGGATACGGACAGAACACAACCATACATAACCCAATCAGCAATAATGGGAACAAATACACATCGGGTATAATTCTGCGACGAAAATCGGCCACACTTATCGCCAAAACACATGAAATCGCAGCCAAAATCAAGCCGACAAAAAATATGTAAAAAAACACGTTTTCCCCCTTGCCTTTCGATTCGAAACTATGCTACACTGACATTATAATGAATAATAAAGGTTTTGTAAAATGAGCAAGGGCTGGGTAAGCCCGTCTATTTTATATTCACGAATCAGCCACACGATTTTGGAATAAATACACCTTGAGGGATTATCTCAAAGCAGATTTGTACAACCATCGAGGAACGCTCCCCAATAATTTTACTACCACAATGCCAACTACAAAGCAGGCATTAAAGGCGGTAAACGCATTCAAGGATGAATATCTGTTGGATTTTATCAATATCGAAGAACTTGATACGCAAGATGAAGATTTGAACGAGCGTGTGCTCGAAAAGTCAATTGTGGATA
>JAZRJG010000003.1:0-10192 GCA_045645725.1 Candidatus Enterousia sp.
GATTTCATGAAAAGTAACACGATAAACTTGTATGTCTTTTAATAATTTTTTTGCTTTTAAAATATCCAACAAATGCCACGCGATGGCTTCTCCTTCGCGGTCAGGGTCGCTTGCCAGATAAACTGCATCTGCTTTTTTTAATTCATCTGTAATCAGTTTAATTTGTTTTTCTTTACCTGGCATAATTTGCCATTTCATTTTGAATTTATTTTCTGTATCAACACTGCCGTTTTCCGGCACCAAATCACGCACATGACCAACAGATGCGATAACACGCCAACCGGCACCCAGATATTTTTCAATCGTTTTTGCTTTTGATGGTGATTCCACGATTAACAGATTCATATCTCTAACTCCCCTTTGCAGATAATTGTTGGTCTTTGTGAATATATGCGTTTTGGCACAAACCGAACCCGAACATCAGTGATAATAAGCTGCTGCCTCCGAACGACATTAATGGCAACGGCACTCCAACGGTTGGCAGTAATCCCAAAACCATGGAAATATTTATAAAGTAATAAACAAAAAAGTTCAACATAAAACCAAAGCATATTAATTGTCCGAACCTGTTGCGGCACATTTTTGCGCACCAAAACAGCACCACAACAATCCAAGTATATATCATTAATAATGAAAAAGCCCCCATAAAACCAAACTCTTCCCCCAGCATTGTAAAAATAAAATCCGTTTGTTTTTCTGGCAAGAAAGATTGTTGTGACTGTGACCCCTTCATATATCCTTTGCCCAACATACCGCCACTGCCAAATGCGATTTTTGCTTGGTTAATCTGATATCCTGCACCTTGGATATCGCTGTCTGGATTCAAGAAAGTAACAATACGACCACGTTGATAATCGTGCAGACCGCCATACCACACCACCGGCGCCGCCATTAATCCCAAAATTGCTGCGATGATAAACCATTTCTTGTTTGCGCCAACGATATAGAATACACCAACTGTAATCATCCCCAAAGACAAAGCAGTACCTAAATCGGGTTGTGCAACAATCAATGCAAATGGCATTAATAACATTATTGCCGGCACCAGATAGTTCTTAAATTGCCCCAATTCCACCGAATTAAACCACGCGAAATATCGTGCCAAAGCCAAAACCAGCGCAATTTTAATCAATTCGGATGGTTGAATATGTATGAACCCCAGATTCAGCCACCTTTGTGCACCCATACCTGTATGCCCAACAAATGTCACCAATATAATCATAATTAACGCAATTGCGTAAATCAGATACGCCGATTTAACCCATGTTTTGATATTTGTAAATGCGGCAAAAAAGAATACCCCAAACCCCAAAATAATCTTCATTAACTGCGACAATGCAAATGGTCGCCAATTACCGCCACCGGCCGAATACAACACGACAATAGATATCGCCAACACCATACACATAGGCACAAACAGACCCCATGAAAAACGCCCCAGTTTTTCGGACAGGCCCATCATATTTGCGTTTGAAATTCGTGTCTGCTTTGCCATATTATTTTAATAACTCTTTCATTACTGCGGCGGCGCAACGGGCGGCTGGACCACTGCCGCCGGCATGTTCTGCGACAACGCATACCGCATATCTGGGGTTGTCTGTTGGTGCGTATCCGACAAATAAACCGTGGTTACGCATGTTCCACTTTAATTGTTCGTTTGTCAATACCCCGCTTTCGCGTTCTTTTTTTGAAATGCTGCGAACCTGTGAAGTTCCGGTTTTGCCACCCATTTTTTTGCCATTAACGTTAATCGCGCTGCCTGCGGCGGTGCCACCTTTTTTTGTAACCTGCTCTAATCCGCGCATAACGGCTTGGATATTTTTCTTGCGCAATCCCATTGGCTCAAAATACGGGTGTGTATTATCTTTGATTAATCTTGGTATGACTTTTCTGTTTGAAGTCGCGCGTGCGGTCATAACCGCCAATTGTAAACAGTTTGATAAAATAAAACCTTGGCCAATGCCGGAAATGATAGTATCACCATGTACCCATTTGTATCCGACATTTTTTTCCTTCCAATATCTGTCGGGGATGATGCCGGCCATTTCGCGTGATAATATATCGTCCATATATTTTTCTGTAAATCCCAACCGTATGGCCATTTCTTTTATTGCGTCAATACCGATACGCAACGCGACCTGATAAAAGTAAATGTCACACGAATGTTTTAATGCGCCGGCCAAATCAACTTTACCGTGACCTTTGTCTTCCCAACAGTGATAACGTCTGTCACCATAGTCCCAATATCCCGGACAGAATATTTTTTCTTTTTCATTAATTGCGCCCGATTCCAAAGCCGCCAATGCAACGACAATCTTGAACGTTGACCCCGGTGGATACAGCCCTTCGATTGCTTTATTCATAAAAGGTTTTGCGAAATCAGACCTTAAACTTTCCAAATATTCTTCTGCGTCATCATCGCGGAAGTTGTTGGGGTCAAAACTTGGTGTGGAAACCATGGCCAATATATCGCCGTTTCTGATATCTATTGCCACGCCGCATCCGGCCCTGTGTTGGGTCAAAGCGTCGTACATTACCTTTTGTACATTTTCATCAATTGTTGTTTTTATATCGTCACCAACAATTGGTGCAATGAATCTGGATTTGTCTTCGCCGGTAATACGTCCAACGGCATTGGTAATAGACACCGTTTGCCCAGATATACCTTTGATATCGTCGTTAAAGCGTTTTTCCAACCCTGTAATGCCGGTTGTTAAAAAAGGCGTATTTGGCACGGCCTTTGCAGGTTCACCCACATATCCAAAAATCTGGGCCCCCGCTGCCCCCAGTTCATAAGATCGTGCATATCCGCTTTCCACGTGCAGACCATTTAATCCTTTGGCTTGGATACGTGCCAATTGTCCCCAATTTGTATTTTCACTGATTAATACAGGTTGGAACTTTGGTTGTTTTTTTATTTTTGCCCGAATTTTTTCAATTTTTTTGGTTTTCAGATTCAAATCTTTTGCCAACACGTCCAATAATTTATCTGTGTCATCGGATTCTTCGGGGATTATATAGATTCTGTAAATTGGCACATCGCGCGAAATAGGTACGCCATTACGCGACAAAATTTTCCCACGTTCGGGCATATTAATCTGAATTCGGAAAGAATTATTTTCACTTTTTTGTTTGTATTCACCATAATTAAACAGTTGCATTTGTAACATACGCAACACCAACGCCGATGTTAAAACTGCGCCTGCGGTTAAAAACAGTGCGCTGCGTCGATCAAAAGTACGTGCAACTTCTTTATCAATCATGGCGAACCTTTTTTATTGTTGCAACGATTGGTTTGTACAAAATACATGTCCATAATATAATCCATACGCCACGCCCAAATGCCGTCCAAGAAAGATTTGTAAATGTTAATATTGCAATTGCCAATGTTATAAACATACCAAACGCCGATACCGCATCATTGTCCATGCGTTCTAAATCAATCCAATTTTGAAATCCGTTCAATGCGTATGCCAAACAATACATTGCGACCCAAAAGCATACGGTCTGAAATTTATAATCTATAATCATGCACATTATAACCGAAAATATTGGGAACCAATTAACTTTTTTAACAAACGTACAAAAGAAAATTGGAATCAATGCCAACACACCCGCCGGATTCCAAAACGGATGCGATAAATGCCACAGTGCGATTGTTAATAAAAATGGATATGCGGCGACAAAAAAACGAATAAAGTTGTGTTTCATTTGCGATACTCGTTTTTATTGGTGTTAAATTTCAACACGAATACGCGTGACAGTTTTTTTGGTGATAATACCCGAACATCGTTTTTATCGGTTATTTCCCCGACGTGTAATCCCGCCGGTAATACGCCGGAAATACTGCTGGTTACCAATTGGATGCCGTTCGAAGGTTGAAATTCAGGATTACTGAAAAAACCAATTGTTGGATTTGCGGAACCGTTTCCGTCTAAAAATCCATAAACTTCGGAACCGACAACGCGTACAGCAATATTTGTGTCGGCGTCGGTCAAAGCGCGCACACGGGCAAAATTTTGACCGCAATCAATAACAATCCCTGCCAAAGTCATATCAGGTGATGTTACAACCATACCGTTTTTTATTCCGTCGTATGTCCCGCGATTGATAAAGTATGTGTTATGTCCGATTGCGCTGGTGTCATGAACGACATCTGCAACCACGATATCAAAAGGTTGTTGTTGAACGGTGTTTAATTGTCTGTTTAATAAAGTATTTTCCGCAATTGCGAATTTGCATTTATTTTGTTCGGCCAATAAAGCATCTAATCGTGCGCGCAATTCTTTATTTTCTGCGCGGATACTGGAAATTTCCGTCACGCCGTCAACTGCATCGCCCAACGCACGCACAGGCCATGTGACAATATTTCCGACCCATTGTGCGACCGGCACTACGATATGTGCAGCGGCGTTCATAATCGCATAGTCGGGCTTTGAAATCATAATGTAAATAAACAGCACGGGCAACACCGCCGCCGCCAACGCCGATTTAATCAGATTATACACCCGGGAAGATATCTTGTTTTGGTTCATCGGGCATACTTTAACCCCAAAAAGGTAAACATTCAATAAAAACTTGATTTTTCCTTTTAATATGTCACAATTACGCATGGTCAAAGTGGCAAGGCATTGCCATCAGACCGCGAAACTATCTTAAAAAAAGGATATAAAATGCCAAAATTAAAAACTAAGTCGTACTTGAAAAAGCGTGCGTCTATGACTGCGACCGGTAAAATCCGTGTTGCCCGCAACTCTCATAAAAAATTGTTGCGTAAAAAATCCGCCCGTGCAAACAAAGCGGGTGCAAAACCACAATATTTGAATGAGAATATGGTTGGACAGGCAAAGATTCTGGCCCCATATGGTTTGAAATAAAGCAAGGGGGTAACAGGTCATGGCAAGAGTAAAACGCGGAACAACCGTAAAACAAAAACACAATAAAATTTTGGCGCGTGCCAAAGGTTATTTGGGCCGCCACCATTCCACATATCGTGCCGCCCGTGAAAAAACAGAAAAAGCGGGTCAGTATGCATATCGCGACCGTCGCGTTAAAAAACGTGAATTTCGTGGTTTGTGGATTGTTCGTATCAATGCCGCTGTGCGTGCAAACGGTATGACTTACAGCCAATTCATGAATGGTTTGAAGAAAGCGGGCGTTGCATTAGACCGCAAGGTTTTGGCCGAAATGGCATATGCAGGCGATGCAAACTTCACCAAATTGGTTGACACAGCAAAACGATTTATCGGCACCGATGTAAAATAATACCTTGTCGGTGGGTATATCTTTTGTAATAATCAAGGCCGTCAAATGACGGCCTTTGTCATATAATAAATTACAGTCAGGATAAAAGTTATGCATGAACAAATAAAAAACATAAACACATTGGAAGAGTTGCAATCATTGTATACCGCAACCTTTGGTAAAAATGGAACAATGACTGCACGTTTGAAACAAATGAAAGATTTGGATAACGATGCGCGTGCGGCATTGAATAATGAAAATACCATGTTGCGTGAATTGTTTAAAACGCGCCAATCAGAAATAGAAAATGCGATTTTGATGGCGGGGTTGCAGCGTCAACGTTTGGATGTGTCGTTAAACCCTGTGCCGGAAAATCGTGGTACATTACATCCTTTGACACGTGCGTTGTCTGAAATCGCGGATGTATTAGAGGGCTTTGGTTACACAATGTACACCGGACCCGAAGTAGAAGATGACTGGCATAACTTTACGGCGTTAAACACACCGTTGCATCACCCTGCCCGTGATATGCAAGATACATTTTTCTTGCCAAATGGTAACGTGTTACGTACCCAAACTTCGGCGATTCAAATTCGTGCGATGGAACGTGATGGTGTGCCAATTAAAATGTTTGGTGTTGGTGCGACTTATCGTAAAGAATGGGATGCAACACATGGTCCTATGTTCGGCCAAATAGAAGGTTTATATATAGATAAAAATATCACTATGTCTGATTTGTTGGCAGATGTTCGTGCATTTTTATCTGCGTTTTTTGAATTAGATGATATTGAATTGCGTATTCGTCCGTCTTTCTTTCCGTTTACCGACCCGTCTATTGAAATTGATATGAAATGGCAGGGTTCTAAATGGTTGGAATTAATGGGTGCGGGTATGGTTCATCCAAATGTATTGCGTAACTGTGGTATTGATCCTGACCAATACCAAGGTTTCGCATTTGGTTTTGGGTGGGACCGTTTGGCAATGTTAAAGTATAATTTGCCGGATTTACGTGATTTATATAATAATGATGTGCGCTGGTTACGCAGTGCGGGATTTTAATGGGGGTTGAATATGAAATGGACATATGATTGGTTATGCCAATATTTGGAAACAAACGCTGCGCCGGAAAAGGTTGCAGAAACTTTGACACGAATTGGGTTAGAGGTCGAAGATGTTCAATCGCCAATTGCGCCAATTGCGGCCCGCATTGTTGAATGTCGTCCACATGAAAACAGTGACCATTTACATGTTTTAATGGTTGATGATGGTACGGGCGAATTGCGCCAAGTTGTCTGTGGCGCACCAAACGCGCGTGCGGGATTGGTTTCTGCTTTGGCACCGGTTGGTTGTGTAATTGGTGGGCATGAAATAACTGTTGGTAAATTACGTGGTGTTGAATCACGTGGTATGATGTGTTCTGCGCGTGAATTGGGTATTGGTGACGACCATGATGGTATTATTGAATTGCCGTCTGATACAGTGTTGGGAACGCCGGTTGTTGAATGCAAAACTGTGTTTGATGCAGGTATTACACCAAATCGTCCGGATTATCTGTCTGTGCGTGGTATTGCGCGTGATTTGTCGGCCGCGGGATTGGGAACTTATTTACAGCCGGAATCCAAATCATTTCCATCAAACGTTGGGAATCGTTCTGTTCGTATAGAAACAGAAAAATGTGGCGCATATAAAATGTTGGAAATTCACAATATTAATATCGCCCCCAGTGCACCGTACATTGCGTCGCGTTTGGCGGCAATTGGTATCAATCCAAAGAACGCACCAATTGATGCGACAAATTATATCTGTTATGACATGGCGCAACCTATGCATTGTTTTGATGCCGACCAAATAGATGGCGATATAGTTGTTCGTATGGCGCGTGCAGGAGAATCTTTTACGGACTTGTTTGGCAATACGCATGAATTATTGGAATCTGATATGGTTATTGCGGATAATTCGGGTATATTGGCATTGGCGGGTGTTGTTGGTGGTGCGCGTGGATGTACAACAGATACGACAAAAAATATTATCTTGGAAAGTGCGTATTTTAACCCTGTATCTGTTCGCAAAACGTCCAAGCGTTTGGGGATAATGACCGATGCATCATATCGTTATGAACGTGGTATTGACCCAACAATAACTGGTGTAGCGGCTATGTTGGCGGCGGATATTATTATGGATGCGTGTGGTGGTGAAATCGTTGGTGTTTATGCGGCGGGTTCGGATGTGGCGCCAAACATTCGCATTAAATATACGCCCGATTATTTCAAACAGAAAACAGGTGTTGAAATCGCGCCGGATACCCAACGCGAAATATTGACTGCATTGGGGTATCGTATAGAGGTTACCAAATCGTGTTGGATGGTAACGCCACCATCTGTTCGTGTGGATGTAGAAATACCTGAAACAATCGTTGCGGATTTACTGCGTATTTATGGTTATGAAAAAATTGCAATAAATGCACAGCATACGGCCGGAACTGCGCGCGCACACGATACGCATGAAATGGATATTAAAACAATGTTGGCATCACGTGGCTTGAACGAATGTCGTTCGTTTGGTTTTGGTAACTGTGGTGTTGAACGTATGTTGACCGAACGTCCAAATGTAATGATTGCGAATCCTATTACGTCCGACTTTGATACATTGCGTAATGGTTTGTTGTTTGGATTATTGTCTGCGGTTTCTAATAATGAAAAGCGTGGATATCCGGATTTATCATTATTTGAATTGGGAACGGTATTCTTGGACGATGTACCAAATGCGCAACAAACATCTTTGTCTATTGTGCGTACAGGCGCAACTGCACCACGTCATTGGACGGGCCGTAATCGCGAAGTTGATATCTATGATGTCAAAGCGGATTTGTTGGCTTTGTTAAATGGTCGTCGTGTAACGATATCAACGGATAATCCGCCAATGTGGGCGCATCCATATCGTTATGGTGCGATTATGCAAGGAAAACAAAAAGTTGCAGAATTTGGTCAATTGCACCCATCTGTTGCGAAAAAAATGCGCATAAAAACAAATGTTGTAATTGCAAATGTTGATGATGTTACATTGTTGCCGCCGCGTCGTCGTGGCAAACATATTGCTACATCTGATTTTCAACCAATAACACGTGACTTTGCGTTTTTGGTTGATGCGACAACACCCGCAGAAAAATTGACATCTGTTGCATTATCGTGTGATTCGCGTATATCGGACGTGGTTGTATTTGATGCCTTTGATATGGGTGATGGTACCAAGTCGGTTGCATTTACGATAACTGTATTACCGACGGATAATATGTCTGATACGGACTTGTTGGCATTACAGAACACGGTTATTAAATCGGTTGAATCAAAATGTAATGCAAAAATCCGTGATAAATAGTTCAAATAAAACTGTTAAAAAATACCGGCATTTGCCGGTGTTTTTTTATTGTTTTTTATTTCTTCTGAATTCATCCAAAGACACAACGCGACCTGGGTCTGGGACAGTGTCTGGTTTTTCGTCCAATGGTAATTCCATATCATTATCGGCCGCTGCGGTTTGTGGTTTTGGTTGGAATGATAACATAAAATCAACCGAAGGGTCTTTGAATTCAACCAGCGCAGAAAACGGCACGCGAATAAAAAATGGGCGACCATCAAATGTTAATTGTACCCCGAATTCTTTATCGGATACGTGCAGGTTGTTATAAGAATATTGTAAAACAATCGTCATAATATCTGGATATCTAATGCGCAAGAAATCCGGCAATACAACCCCGCTGTCGCGTGTTCTGAAAGTTATATAG
Source organism: Candidatus Enterousia sp. (assembly GCA_045645725.1). Lineage (GTDB taxonomy): Bacteria > Pseudomonadota > Alphaproteobacteria > Rs-D84 > Rs-D84 > Enterousia. Next base: position 9,026 of record JAZRJG010000003.1, read on the forward strand.
AAATGTGTTCCGTCACCCAATCCATTGAATTGTGCATGAACCAAAGCGTCTTTAACGACGGATTTTAACGCGTTGTCTAATAAAGTTTGATAATCTATACGTGCCATCTTTTTACTCCGCCCCCACTATATTACTTATTTGGCCGTTTTGGCAAGTGACAAATACAGCATCGGGGACATCTGCAAAAATTTCTGATTCTAATCCGGTTGCCCAAACCTGTGCGTGTGCCGCCCCCAGTTCGCGAAACATATTCGCGCGTGCATCTTTATCTAAATGTGCGGCTGCTTCGTCCAACAAAATCAAAGGTCTTTTGCCGGTCTTGGTATTGATTAATTTTGCATGTGCCAGTATCAGGTTTATTAATGCGGTTTTCTGTTGTCCTGTGCTGGTTAAATGTGCCGGTAAATTCAGTTTGGTATTAAATACGCCGAAATCTGATTTGTGTGGCCCATCGATTACCATTTTATCGCCAACTAATTCACGATTGTTTTTTAAGTATTCTGTATACGCACGTTCTGCGTCACCCGCCGACATACCGTCGATAAGCATTTTTTCAATTATGCCCGATACGGATACGGCGCAATCGTTCAAGAAATAATTTAATTCGCCTGCGTATTGTATTCGTGCCACGGCAATTGCGACGGCGGTACCGGCGATTTGTGTGTCTAATGCGTCAATCCAATGTTTGTCTGCCCCGTTTTTTAATGCATATGCGCGTTCCGATAATATTTTGTTTAATCGTGCGTTTCGGCCGGCGTGTGATGCATCAAAACTGGCGGTTAATCGGTCAAAGAAAGCCCGCCTGTCGGATGCGCCTTCTACAAACAATCTGTCTTCTTTTGGGGTTATCCAAACGATTCTGATATTGCGTACCAAATCGGTCAAAGGTGTATTTTCGCCATCAACTTTTGCGCGTCTGTTTGTGTCGCCTGCGTTAAAGTTAACGGATATTTCCGTGTCGTCATTTGTTGTTGCAAATACAGAAAATCCGCCGTCCCCGTCAAATCGGGCGATATCCGTCATTGTGGCCCCGCGCATACCGCGTTCCCCGCCCAGCATTGATACCGCCTCTAATATGGCGGTTTTACCTGCACCATTTGGGCCGGTTATAATAATATTTTTATGTCCGTGTGTTTCGACGCGACCCATATAATGATTTCTGAAATT
>JAZRJG010000004.1:0-7360 GCA_045645725.1 Candidatus Enterousia sp.
TGGCGATCGGGGTCCATTGCGTCATCCGGCAAATAAAAAAGCCCCCACAGACACAATGGATACCGACCTACGTCGGTATGACGAAAACTTTTACATCATACCCCGCACAACCGCCGCAACCCCCCGTACACACCTTTGTCATCCCGTGGCTTGCGCGTCGTACGAAACCTTGGTGAAGTAGGAACCACGGGACCCAGGCAGTGCATACGGCCCTCCCTTCTTTTGTCATCCCGTGGCTTGACCACGGGATCCAGGTAGTGCATTTTTATTACATAATTGCATTTGCTGTACCCAATAAACCCGGGTTCCGGTGTCAATCACCGGATTGACAACTTTTTTAATATCTTGGGATTATCTTACTCCCCGTCACCCCGATGGCGATCGGGGTCCATTGCGTCATCCGGCAAATAAAAAAGCCCCCACAGACACAATGGATACCGACCTACGTCGGTATGACGAAAACTTTTACATCATACCCCGCACAACCGCCGCAAAACCTCCGTACACACCTTTGTCATCCCGTGGCTAGACCACGGGATCCAGGCAGTGCATTTTTATTACATAATTGCATTTGCTGTACCCAATAAACCCAGGTTCCGGTGTCAAGCACCGGAATAACAATATTTTTTGTACCCCCAAAAAAGAATCCCCACAAATTGGGGGATTTTTTAATCAATCCAACCACGTTGTCGTGCGGCAATTTCTATCACCGTCATCGCGTTATTCCATACCTGCGCCGCGCGATTTTCGTGCCATATATGTTGGTGCGGGGCACGACGTTTATCACCAAATTGCTTTAATACCGATAACTCTTCATCTGTTAATTTTCCCGACAGATACAGTTTTGTAATCAATGCTTCGGCGTCTAATAATTCACAAGGCCGCCGTGTTGGCGTTATACGTGCGCGTAACACATTGTTCCGCATAGATTTTGAATACAGAAACCAAAACCATAATTGTTCGGCATTTTGAAACTTTTCAAATTGTGAAGATATTTGTGCTTTTGTCATTTTTCTTTCTCCTTTGGTTTTATTTTTTTATCCCGCATGGCTATATATAGTCCAATTAAACACGATTGTAAAATACTACAACCTGTGATTGAATCCGGTGTTGAAAAACTGGTTCGAACTCTGAATTTACACATTGTGTTTCGAATCGGTTTTTTTGTAAAAAAACACGCACATAAAATGTGCGTTATCCGTGTGTGCTGTTCGTGATTAATGTTACATATTTTTATCCTTTTGGTTTTTATAAAAATCCCGCCATATTGGCGGGTGTATTATTTGATTGGTGGGAAACAATCGGCGTTGGGTTCGGGCGGACAGCAATTCCAACCCATTTCACCCATATCCGTATATGTTTCACCGGCGCAACAACCGTTCGCATCCGGCAAAGAACCATCAAAGCACTTGATTGCCTGTTGTTGTGGTTCTGATTCCGTTGGCGCGGATTCAAATGGGTTCTGTAAAGAGCCATCATCATTATATGTCAATCCCAAAACCTGTTCATTGTATTCTTTTGTTGTAACGTTTGCGTTTGCGCCCCCGCCTGAAACCGCGTTGACTTCCGCAGAGGATGTGCCACCATACGATTGTGCGAATTGTTGCTGTTGATTATAGTATGCGGCTTCTTGCTTTGCGTTATTAATCGCCTGGTACTGTGCCGATTGGCAGTAAAATACCAACGTGCGATAATCATAGCTGTCGCATTCGCCGCCGGTTTTTGGTTTGGTGCCGTCGCAACAACTTGCAATTGTAAATGAACGAACCTGACCCTGCCAATCTGGTCCCGTTTTGTTTATGTTGGGGCGTTTCCTATCATTATAATTAAATCTAGTGTCACCTGTACCCTCGTTGCGATCTGGACTATTTCCTGTAAACTTCTTTACATAACATGGTTTTGTTTCATCTGTGCATGCAACAATTAAATCTTCGGGCGAATAAACGGTTATACGTGTTCCGGCGGCAATGGAAAATGGTGGGACGGTATTGTCAATCATATCGACCATTAATTTCTGTGCCACTTGGTTCCATGCGGTAATAATTTCATTTTTCGCCAATTCTGATGAACGAACGGTTCCGCTTTGTACAACGGTATTGTTGTCCAAATCAATTTGATTTACAAATGCGTCCGATACCGGTGCAATCAAATTAACCGCCGCCGGTACTATGGCCGTCAGCATTGGCATAAAGAATTGTTCCATATAATCGGTACTGCCACGACCGGGGACACCAACGCGACCTTGGGCATCGCCGGCATATGGGAAATTATCTGTGTCAAAATTAAATTCTACGCCATCTGGGCGGATAAATTGATACCAATTTATCTGCATGCGTCCAATGGCTTTATATGGCCCCGGTAAATCGCCGGTTACAAAGCCCAACATTAATGTGCCGGCCGGAATAATAATGGTGCGGCCATTGTCCGAGTATACGTTTCTGTCCACGGTTGCACGAACGGGCAACGGTTTTCCATTTTCAAATACATCGGCGTCGGCGCGAACGTCCGAAACAATTGTTGCCGGAATTGGTTTGAATTGACGCAGTACAAATGTACGGTCATATGGTTGGGATGAAATAACTGCTTTGTCAATTCCCGAAGTGCCATATTGAATATCGGTCCTTTCACGTAATATAGAACTTTTACGTTCTTCCCACCCGTCAGCCCCCAATCGTGCGGCGCCCTTGCCGGATGTCGTGCCGTTATTTGCGGGCGCGCGTACAACTGGTGCAATTGCAGGTGCATTCGACAGTTTTGGCATTTCGCCTACGATAATTGCGCCATATCCAATATGATGTGCGTCGGTTCCGATTTTTTTTGCCGGATTGTCAATATCAGAAATAATCCCATTGTCTGGGTTATATATACCCGTTGGATTTTTGCATTTGCGATCCGAATAAGGATAGAAATTATACATACCGCCTTCGGGTTTTATCCAACCAATCTGTCGGCCACTTAAATCATATCCCGGAAACGAGAAATCCGAACACGCATCAAAGTTTAATGTGAACTTTTGTTCTGGTTCCGGTTCGGGCAATGGCAATGGCTCGGGTTCCGGCAATTGTATTGGTTCTGGTATTGGTTCCGGCTCAGGCAATTGTATTGGCTCGGGTTCTGGCAATGGTAATGGTTCGGGTTCCGGCAATGGCTCGGGTTCCGGTTCTGGTATTGGTTCTGGCTCTGGCGTACCAACGGCGCCAACCTGAACCATCATTTTGTTGATTTTGAAAACCTCGGGCTTTTCGTTTATGTCGTGCCATTTAATTGTAATAACCACGTCTTGTGGATTGACGGGCGCTTTTGGGGCGTATTCTATTTCCAATTCACAACTTAAATTTTCGTTTATTTCTTGGATTGTAAAACAAGACCCGCCCATGCTTAACGCATCAATTCTTTTATCGGGTGTGATATCGATGATATTGATTGCATCGGTTGCTTTGATGTTATAAATGGCTTTTTGTGTATTGCCAACTTCGGTATTTTTCCAATCCAAAGGTGTATCGACGCTGGGGCTGATTTCCAGATTGATTTCATCCGGAACCACAGATTCCGATTGGGTGTTTTCTTCATCGTCCATTACTAATATTATCAACAGTGCGGACACGACAATAAACGCCGCAATCATCAGCATCCACAGCACCGGCTTTGGTGTATTTTTTTTAATATCTGCAAATTGTTGCTTTAATTTACTCATTCTCCCAACCCCGACTGATAAATATTACATGTATGCGAATATTTTATTGCATGCGAACCACGTGACATGGTGCTTGGCCACTGGTTTGTTTAATTAATTTGTTACACAGTGTTTGTGCTTCATCAATTGTGGCAATTGGCCCAATGCGTAATCTGTACAGACGGGCGGTCGAAGTGCCTGTGCCTAAATCGCCAATGCCTTGTTCGTCCACTGCAAAGAATACATCTTTTTCGTATGGGGTTAACAATCCCTGGGCTTCAGAGCCCGAAAAGCGTGCCAGTAATGTTGACCAATACTGTTCCAACGCATCGACCGAAGTGTCGGATTGTAATTCAACCGCAACACCGGATTGATTGCTGGCAATCACAGGAATATTATTTTGTGGTAAATATGCGCCCGCTGTATTGCGTTGTGTCGGTAACATATTTATAACACTGCCTGTGCTGCCGGCCGATGGCATCTGTGTTGGCAATCCGTAACCTGCGGGCATATAGTAACCCGTACCTGTTGTCGGATTGGTCATTGGTTGATTGCCGACAAATACGGGTGTGCCTGTATAGTTTACGCCCATGCTCATTGCCGCCATATTATCTGTGTATGCGATATTGTTCAAAGATTGTCCCGACAACATACTTTGTGCCACATTTGCTTCGGCCAAGGCCATAACAGATGCAGTGTCCGCAATTAAAAATGGTTTTTCGCGCTTTTTGATACATACAATTCTTTGACCACTGCGTAATACCATATCGCCGACCGCTTCTACGATTAACAAACGTCCGTCTTCACCATCTGTGCGGAATCCAACGGGGGATTCGCCACCTTCGACCAACAAAGATACAACCGGTCTTTGTGTCATAGAGATTACTTTGTCGCCAAAATCAATGTATGTGAAAATACGATCACGCCATACGCGTTCTGGTGCAATTACATAATCATCTGGGTTTGGTACATATATGTCCAAATCAAAGCGAAATTCGGACGGATCGATTTTCATTGATTTTATCCATCCATAATCTTCGCCATCAACGCCAACCGTGACTGGGCCACCGGATTTTTTTGTGAATATAGAACCTGCGCCACCACTGGCTTTCTGTGTGCCGGCCATTGCGATTGCAGGCGTGTTGCCGTCCAATACGACGTCGACTTGGGAATATGTAATTTCACTGGCGTTTGCGGGTTCGGCGCGCAGATAGAATATATATCTGTTGCCCGAATTACCCGTTACAATCATATTTGTATCCGAACCGTAATTATCGGTGGCGGGACTGATAAACATGGTTTTATCGCCTTGGGCCGCGTCGACAACGAATTGACCGCTATCTCCGATTTGGATGTCTGCAATTTGTTCGCCCATTGGCAGATTGACCATGGTTAACATCCCATTTCTAAGTTTAATTGGCAAAACAGAACCTTGTGACCAAGCCAATTGGGCGTACCCCGGTTTTATACTGCCGCTGGCCATATTGGCGGTTGGGTTGTCCCATGCGTATTGAACGCCGTTGCCTGGATCGGCAAATGCATTCCAAGATGTGCATGTTAATATGCCGACAAATGCGAACGTCCAAATGTTGCCCATAAATGCTTTTGACCAGTTCATATTTAATCCTTCCTGTTTCTTTTATCTGTGTTATAGCACTATTTTTGCTCTGTGTCCAGTGGATCTGTCTGTCCGTCTACAACTTTATATTGTATGACTTTCAACCCCAGTGGGTTATCCAATCTGTTTTTCCAACGCAGTGTTGTGTTGTCGGTTGCGATATCGACGTGTATCTTGTATGATGTCTGGGTCGTGTATCCATATTTGTCGACGCAACTGTAAATAACGCCGACTTGATATCTTTCCTTGTTTGGTGTGTTAATGTCGGCCGTCAAAGGCAGTGTTTCCGTCACATTTGTACCGCAAGTTACGCTGGGCGATTGTTTGGCATTCATATATCGTTTAAATGCCTTGGTTTTAGAGAATTCTTCATATACTTTATCGTCCGACCATATGCGAATTGCGCCATCACTAGCGTTCCATTTTTTCTCCATCACACTGCGGTTTTGATGTATTTCATTTCTGTGCTGAATATACTCATTAATAAATGCGACTTTGTAATTCTGCAACATTTTGTCGGATTTTTGCAATTTGTTGATAATTTGCACGTCTTGATTGTCGCGATTGACACTGCGCAGAAAGAATATTTGTGGACGATTCAATGGAAACATTTTATACACAGTCACCAACAAAATCCCCAGTGTTAATACCAAACCGGTCAGTACAAAGATTGCGATTTTTGTTTGCAAAACGTTGGGTTCTGTGCGTGTTGTCACGATGCCTCTCCTTCTAATATGATGATTGTAGAAAAAAATATAGCCCCAGTGCAAGGAAAAATTTGTAAAATCATACATGTTGGGTAAAATGTTCTTGCATGATTGTGTTAAAAATATTATAATATTTCCGCTTGCATTTTTGTATTGGTGTGGTATCCTGTCACGGACTGTCGTATTGGCAATCGATACAAAAAACAAGTGATTATAAGGGATTAGGGGCATAGTTCAACGGTAGAATATCGGTCTCCAAAACCGCGGATGAGGGTTCGATTCCTTCTGCCCCTGCCATGTTTTTTGTGTATTTGATATGATAGTCGTGGTTAATTTACGTAAATAACGGGCAATTTTTATGAAGAAAATGCTGGAATTTTTTAAATCTGTTCGCGCCGAATGGTTCAAAATTGTATGGCCATCTCGCGACAGTGTTATTCATGCAACAATTATGATATTGGTATTTTCGGGGCTGGCCGCATTGTTTTTCTTTGTGGTTGACAGTATTCTGAACGCAATTGTTGGTTGGGTTTTCTAATACAGGCAAAGGAAGCATATTATGGAAGAAAAAATGCAGTGGTTTGTTGTTAATGTTCATACAAGTTGCGAAGATAAAGTTGCGCGTGGTCTGCGTGAACAAATTGATAAACGTCGTTTGAATGCTTATTTTGGTGAAATTTTGGTTCCAACGCGCGAAGTTACCGAAATCAAAGCAGGTAAACGTGTCAAAAGCGAAAAGAAATTCTTTCCGGGTTACATCGTTGTTCAAATGGTTATGAATAATGAAACCTTTACATTGGTTAAACAGATTCCTCAGGTTGTAATGTTCTTGGGTGCGAAAAATAAACCAATCGCAGTCAGTGAAGAGGAAGCGCGCCGCCTGTTGAAACAGGTAGAAGAGGGTGCGGTTGTCGTAGAAGATGTTGAATACGAAGTCGGCCAAGAAGTTCATGTTATCGATGGTCCGTTTGCTGGCTTTAACGGCGTTGCGTCCGAAGTTGACAATGTAAAACAAAAAATGACTGTGACGGTTTTGGTCTTTGGTCGTGAAACCAGTATGGATTTGGAATTTAATCAAGTCGAAAGGGTATAGGCGGATGAGAAAATTTCTATCTTTGTCTGATATTGCTAGGTCGGGTGATGAAAAGGTAAAAATTGCCCCTATGACACCAGAAGAAAAGAGAGAAATGGGCCGGATTGTAGAACAGGCAATAAGAAATGCGGTGCAGGCATGGGTTAGTGCTGCAAAAGTGAAAATACGTTAAGTATAGAATTTTTTTGTGGTTTTCTGAAAAATATCATGTAAAATCACAGCAAACCGTGGTAGATACGCCATATCGTACCACGACACAAACGAAAAAA
>JAZRJG010000005.1:0-15122 GCA_045645725.1 Candidatus Enterousia sp.
GATTATAAATGGTAAAAGTAAAAGAAAAAAAGACAGCGCCGACAAAAGGTGATAAACCAAAAACACCGCGCGCAATCAAAGGAACAAACAAACACGAAACCGATGCAAATGACGATAAAGTTTACTTTATGGCGTTGGGCGGGTTGGAACATATTGGCCAAAACATGTACCTGTATAAATATCGTGGCAAATATTTGGTCGTCGATTGTGGTATGGGATTTTTAGATGAAGAAATCGGCGCAGGTGACGTACAATACTGTGATACAACTTGGTTGGAAAAACGCAAAAAAGACGTTATTGGATTTGTTATCACACATGGACACGAAGACCATATTGGTGCATTGAAATATATATGGCCAAAATTCAGAAAACCTATTTACTGCACCCGTTTTCCGGCGGAAATTTTACGTCGCACATTTGCGGGCATTGAAATGGATTTTGACCCAAAGAAAGACATTGTAGAATTTGACCACAATGGCGCGACTTTGGATTTGGACCCATTTGAAGTGGAAACTTTCCACGTTACACACAGTGTGCCAGAAGCCCAGATGTTAATTATTAAAACAGATGCGGGCAAGATTCTGCATACAGGGGATTGGACATTTAACGATGATATTCCAATCGAAGCACCAACCGACTTTGCAAGATTAAAGGAAATTGGTTCGGACCCAAAATTGTTGGCATGTATGTGCGATTCAACCAATTCATCAAAACAAACAAAACAAACAACCGAAACACAGGTACGTGAAACTTTAATCGAAATCATGAAAAATGCCCCAGGGCGTGTTTTGGTCACGGGGTATTCACGCAGTTTGGCACGTATCAAAATGTTTGCCGAAGCCGCACGTGCCGCAGGCAGAATTGCCGCCATCAAAGAACGCAGCAATCCAAACCCTGTACCATATGTCGGGTTACCGGAATTCCGTGAAATCGGTATTAAATTTGGATACTTGAACAAAGACGACGTTTATCTGCACAGCGAAATCAAAGATTTGCCGGCAGAAAAACAAGCGATTTTCTTGACCGGATCGCAGGGCGAAAAATTCGCAATGTTAACACGTCTGTGCCACGGCCAGGTAAAAGAATTAAAGTTAATGCCAACAGACACGGTTGTGTTCAGCGCAATCATTATCCCAGGACGCGAACAAGACGTATCGTACCTGTATAACAAATTGGCACGTATGGGCGTAAAAACACATACTATATTCGATACAGATAACCTGCATGCCAGTGGTCACGCAGGCCGACCAGAATTAGAAAGATTCTATGATATGGTGCACCCACAGATTTCTGTGCCGATGCACGGCGATTACATTAACGAAATGTTAAATGGTAAAATGGCAATGGAACGTGGTGGTGCAAAGCATATGATGGTTGTACACAACGGCGAAATGATTGCTATGCGTGATGGCGAAGCACCATATGTCGCAGAAACCATCGAAACAAACTATGTCGTTATGGAAGGCGAAACAGAACGCAGTGCAAACGATCAGGTTTATAAAAATCGCAAAAAAATCGCTTCGAACGGCGCGGTGTTCGTTACCCTGCCCGTCGACAAACGTGGTTTCTTGAAAGGTGTACCAGAAGTATCCAGTGCAGGTATTTTCGAAACAGACGACACAGGATTTATGAAACGCCAAATCCAAATCGAAATCACAAAAGCAATTGACGCATTAAGTAAAGCCGAACGCAAAGATAGAAACAATTTGGTGCGCGCGGTTCAGGTTGCGTCGAACAAAGTGGTACGCGCATCTTTGGGTGCAGATAAAAAACCACAATACAGTGTACACTTTGTACAAAAATAAAAAGGTCCCCAATATGGGGACTTTTTTAATGCATCGTTAATAATTATATCATTGTGCGCTGGGCAATTTGTTGCTGTACATAGGCATCTTCACTGTTATACAAAGGCCAATTGCCGTGTGCCAATTCACGCATAGAAGTTAACGGTTGATCCAAACGAGCACGATACAACCACAGATTTGACATCACGCGTTTAATATAACTGCGCGTTTCATAGGCAGGAAAACTTTCGATATACAACAATGGGTCATATGTATAGAACGTTTTTTCAAACTTTACCATTGTGCCCATACCCGCATTATATGCCGCCAACATTTTTATAATACTGTTTTCAACACGATCGTGCGACAGCAAATCAACAATATACTGTTGCCCCAAAAACATATTGTGTTCGGGATTGGTCATATCCATTTGGGATATATCAACCTTGTTTGCGCGCGCAACCCGCTTGGCCGTATTGGGCATTAACTGCATAACACCGTTTGCCCCCGCACCCGATTTCGCAGATGTGCGGAAATTACTTTCTTGTTTTGTAATCGCCAACAGTAACGCGCGGTCAATCGACCAACCGCCCATCGGTTCCCAATCCGGTAACGGATATTGCGCAGAATAAATAATATTGTCATCAATTTCCAAAATACCACGGTCTTTGATTACAGATGCAGATTGAATCGAAACACGTGGCAAACCATAATGCGACGCAACCGAATTCACAGCATGCAAAACACGGTTTGATACACGTGGGGTAATTAAATATTTCAAATATTCTTCGGCACGATCTTTTTGGCCAACCTGTAACAACGCCAAAGCGATTTTGCCATACTTGGTTGTACGTAATTCATCAATATCGGCATCTGTAAATTCTTGTTCAAAGAATTCGTATTCAGGTTGCTGACCCAACATTGTCGCGGATAAAGCACCATAAAAACTCATTGGATATGTGGCGGCAATACGCCAATATTTTTTTGCCATATCGATTTTACCACTGTAATCAGCGGCACGCCCCGCCCAGAATGCCGCTTCGGTTTTACGGGCATTGTTGATTTGTTTCAGGTCCAATATGCGACTGAAATATTTTTGGGATTCAGAATATTTATCTTCTTTGAAATACAACAGTCCCATTGTCCACAGGCCGTATTCGGAATTCGCATCGGACGCAACAAAACCCCATTTCTTGGCCAATTCCATTTCGCCATTTGTATAGTATATATATGATAAACGACCCGCCAAACGACCATAGTCAGATTCGGTCAAAGCGCTGCGAAATGATTTGTCTTCCAATATTTGACGCGCAACTTTGGTCGAACCGGAACGTATTGCGCGCTTGAATTTATCAATGTTCTTAGAGGTTGTACCACTGTATTTTTTTGCCGTCCAAGTTTCAGATTGTGCCGTTTCAATTGATTCAGACCCCGATATCATATTCGGAACAGACGCAGAACGTGTTTTCACCTGCTTTATCTTGGCCAATTTGGCCATGCGTGACGCGCCGGGCATATCATAGTATTTTTCCATCCATGCGGAAACCTCTTTACCGCGGGTGCGATATGTGTTGGACAGATAACGTTGATATAACACTTCGTTCATTAATAATTTATCTGCAATCTGATTTTCAACACGCATGGCGGTGTCTATCTTTTCTTTGGATTGCAGGGCAAATATTTGCTCGTATAATGCTGCATCCATATCAGACAAGATTTGCGGACGTTCAACCGCCACCGCCATATGCGGCAACATTACTGCGAATAAAATGAAGAAAATCTTTTTCATGGTTCGAATCAGAATAATGATGTCTTGGGTAATTTACACACAACGGCATTATCATCATCTTCGGGAATTTGATCGATGATTTTTTTGAAATCCGATATACGTGAAAACTTGCGATATACAGATACAAAACGTACAAACGCAATCGGATCCAGATTTAATAATGAATCAGACACCATTTGGCCAACCAAAGCACTGCTGACCGTATCATCGGTGGTTTCGGTTTCCAAACGGCGATGTATCGATGTCACCAAACGTTCAATTTGTTCGTCACCAACGTCACGATTGCGACACGCCAATTTAATGCTGCGACGCAGTTTTTCGCGATCGAACGCCTCTAATTTTCCACTGTTTTTACGGACAACCAAATCACGCATCTGAATACGTTCAACAGTGGTAAATTTTGCACCACATTGTTCGCATACACGACGACGGCGAATAATCGCATCTTCTATGTCGGGACGGGAATCCGTTACACGACTGTCGGTGGAATTGCAGTATGGACATCTCATGGTTATATACGGTAGCAATCAAATCGAATATTCGCAAGTAGAATTTATCATGGCAAAAAATTGCTTTTTTATAAAAATCAAGTGCTTTATTTCAAAAAATCTTGCGACGCATAAAAAAAATAATCCCAAAATGTGATAAAATGGTCATCAGGACGAGAGTACGAGAGAGATGAACAAATATCTGGACAAGATTTTATTGGGGGATTGTATCGAAATGATGCGCGGTTTACCCGATGCATCCGTTGATGCAGTTTTTGCAGATCCACCATATAATCTGCAATTGGGTGCAAAGACCCTGTATCGTCCAGAAGATCAAACCGCCGCACGCGCTGTTCGCGATGAATGGGATGCATTTGAATCAAATGAAGAATATGACAAATTTACACGTGCATGGTTGGCGGAATGTAAACGTGTCTTAAAACCAAATGGCGCATTGTGGACAATCGGCAGCTATCATAATATTTTCCGTGTTGGTGCCGCCTTGCAGGATTTGGGGTTCTGGATTTTAAATGATGTTGTATGGGTAAAAACAAACCCTATGCCGAATTTCCGTGGAACACGCTTTACCAATGCACACGAAACATTGATTTGGGCAACACCAACAAAAACAGGTAAATATACGTTTAATTATGAAACAATGAAAAAATTAAACGGCGGAAAACAAATGCGTTCTGATTGGGATATGAATATATGTCTGGGCGAGGAACGCGTAAAAGGTGACGATGGCAAAAGTTTACACAACACCCAAAAACCTATGGATTTATTACGCCGTGTAATATTGGCATCCACCAAGGCGGGCGATGTTATATTAGATCCATTTATGGGTTCGGGCACAACGGCCGCCGCCGCACGCGAATTAGGCCGTCATTTTATCGGTTTTGAACGCGACGCCACATACGTCGCAGCCGCCCAAGAACGAGTTGCCGCAGTTACACCGATTGATTTGTCTGAAATCGAGGTCGCAAAACCAAAACGCGATGAAGTTCGTGTTGCGTTTAAGGAATTGATAGAGGCAGGTTTGTTGTACGCAGGTCAAACATTGGTCAGCCCACGTGGCGAACGCGTGATGATTACCCAAGACGGACAGTTAACACATCAACTGTATGGCAAAGCATCTATTCACGTTATGGCTGCAAAATTACAACGTAGTGTTAGTTTTAATGGATGGGATTATTGGTCCGCACAAAAACAAGATGGCACATTGGTTTCAATTGACGAATTACGTAAATATGTGCGCAAAATCAAATCCGAAATCAAACAAGCCGCATAAAGAATTAAAAAACCGCCAAAACGGCGGCTTTTTTTATCTTGTATGAAATGGTGCATAATATTTCAATGAATCTAATTTATGTCGCATAGAATCCAGTTGATACTGTTTCTTTGCCTGATCCAATTGATGTTTTTGTATTTTGTTTGATTCATTTAAGCGTTGATCAACACTGGTCAATACCATTACGCCCCATAAAACAGTCAATATCGCAATTACCGGTAAACATCCGGACAAATGGACACGCAATGAATCGTTTATATCTTGTTCTATTTTTATCTTTTTATTATCCATAATTTTCACCCCCGACTAAAACCATGTCCATGGTTGAAATACCTTTAACAGGCCCAGCGCAGTACGTTTGTCCGCATAGGTATGGCCACAACGTGGGCAAACATTAAATGGCTTGATTATTGCTTTGGCTTTGCCAAATATCAAATGCCATATATATAACCCCAATGCCCATGCCGCAATTACCAACCCCCATGCAACATAGCCAAAGTATGTATCAACCGTATTTGTAATAACAGTAATTGTTGTGACATCAGATTTAGATAAATCATCATAAATCTTGGTCGCAACCGGCCAAGTGGACGGACGCCATGGATAAACATGTTTGATTCCGTAATTCGTTAACAAGGTCGTTCCCAATCCACCCGTTTGTTTATCCAAAGATTTTTTAATTGCCGCATCCAACATTTCATCAACTTCGGTTTGGGCAACACGGGTTAGGTTTGTTTTAATTTTATCCAATTGGGCATTTACTTTGGCGGCGGTATCATCGACCTTGGCAATAGTCGCATTGGCCTTAGCCACCGCATTATCCGCACGTTCCAAGCCAGAATCCACAGATTCAACCGCTTTGTCCACACCGTCTGTCTTAAAGCCCAATTTGTTTGCCAATCCGGTCAATGCTTTGACCTTGGTTGTTTTTTCACGTGCCGCATTTGTTGCATCGGATGCCTTGTCCGTTTTTTCTTTGGCAGCAGAGGTGGCGTCAGTCACTTTATCAACCGCATTTTCGGCCATTTTTACACCATCAATGGCCTTGGCGATTGGTTTTTCCAAATTGATTGAATCCGCAACACCATCCAACAATGCTTCGTATTGCTTTACAATGCCACGTTGCAGGTCAAAGAACATAGACACAACAATCGATTTTTTAATCGGCTGGGAATAAGTATTTTTTACGTGCAGCGGAAACCATATCAACAACACCATCCATATAACGGTAAATATGGCAATGCCACGTTTAACACCACGAACCAATGATTTTTTCTTGGCAACCGTCTTGGCACCGCCCATATCGATTACTTCGATTTCTTTTTTCTGCTTGGCCATAAAAACCCCTTTGTTAATTCAAAGGGATTTTAGACAATAATGGCCAATTATTTCAAGAATTTATTTTATCTTTTGAAATTTTGTACCGGCAATTGTTGCCCGAACGACTGCGTTAAATTGATCTATCTCGGACTTTAAACTTTCACGAATTTTATCAATCTGTGGATATCGGACTGCCTGATACTGCATAACCTGACGAATGCTTTCTTCGAATATGCAATAATCCTTTTCGCCCAGATATGTAACGGTTATATCGGTTTCGGGAATTAAATTCCATTGATTTGGCACCCGTTTATCTGCACGACAAACCAAAGTATAAAAAGTGCCATAGATTCCATTTTCCTTCACTATCGCATCCAATATTAAATCATTGGTTTTAATTTGCTTCATTATTATTCCCTGTATAATTTTTGATAAATTCGGCTTTGAATTCTGCAAAACGTCCCTGCTCTATCGATTCACGGATATTGCGCATTAAATCTTGATAGAACCACAGGTTATGTTGGGTCAACAATGTTGCCCCCAGAATTTCGTTGCACTTAATCAAATGATGAATATACGCACGCGATAATTTACATGCCGGACATCCGCACTGGTCATCCAACGGACGTGAATCTTCGCGGAATTTGGCATTACGCATATTCATTGTGCCATTTCGTGTAAATGCCTGAGCCGTACGACCGGCACGTGTTGGCATTACACAATCAAACATATCAATTCCACGTTCGACCGCACCCAAAATATCCAATGGCGTACCAACCCCCATTAAATAACGCGGTTTGTCGGTTGGCAATAATGGGGTTGTGGTTGCAATCATATCAAACATAACGTCTTGGGGTTCGCCAACCGCCAAGCCACCAACCGCATAGCCATCAAAACCGATTTCAGTTAATGCACGGGCGGATTTTTCACGCAAATCAGGATAATCTGCACCTTGGACAATACCAAAAATGCCGTACCCAGGTCTGTCGACAAACGCATCTTTACTGCGTTTTGCCCAACGGGTCACCATATCTACGTTTTTTTCAACACGTTCGCGTGGGGCGGGCAATTTCAAACATTCGTCCAATACCATTGTAATATTTGAATCCAATTGGTGTTGAATATGAACAGAATCTTCGGGACGCAAGAAATGCTTTTTACCACCGTCAAAGTGTGATGTGAATTGAACACCTTCTTCACTCATTTTGGTCAAAGTGGATAAAGACATAACTTGGAATCCGCCACTGTCGGTCAAAATTGGGCCGTGCCAACCGCCAAATTTATGCAACCCACCCATTTGTTCGACCAAATCACCACCAGGGCGCATCATTAAATGATATGTGTTGCCCAATATAACTTCGGTGCCAGTGGCCGCCACTTGGTCCATAGTCAGCGCTTTGACCGTGGCCGCCGTACCAACCGCCATAAATGCCGGTGTCTGAAATGTGCCGTGTGCCGTTTCAACCGAACCACGACGGGCATTACCATCCGTTGCAATTAAATTAAATTTCAGTGCCATCTTCTGCTTTCCTTTTTGCCGCTGCATCCATTAAAACTTGTTGCTGTAATCGCAACAACTGGGTATCCATGCGTTCGTATATGCGACGCATTTCGATAACATAACGCCCCAATGTAAATCCATAACGTTGCATCCGTACGTGCGACACATCATGATTTTGAACGTAAATCTGAATACGCATTGCGCGTTTGTGAACACGATTATAGCGACGGATTAATTTTTGGAATACTTTGTCATCGGAAATTAATTCGGCATGCGTCGTTAACATCGATTTAATCATATAAGATGCCATCTGTAAATTTACACGCATTTTAGCATACTTAATATCCGTTGCACGGGCCGCAGATGCCGCCATGGCACGACGAATATTACGAATGCGACGCCAACGTTCAAGCCACCGAAACATTTGCCCCCCCATCATTTTTGAACAATAAACAGCAATCGCCATAACTGAAAAACCTGTATTTTTCGGATACTGCATGTGCATAGGCCGCACGCATTTGTGGCAACCCCGCAAAGGCAGACACCAACATAAACAATGTGGACTTTGGCAAATGGAAATTGGTTAACAAAACATCAACCGCACGGAATTTATATCCAGGGGTTATAAAAATATCTGTTGTTGAACAAAATGGCGCAACACGTTTATACTGCGACGGATTACCGTTTTGCATTGCCGCACTTTCCAACAGTCGCATTGATGTTGTACCAACCGCAATAACACGTTTGGCAGAATTTATTTTGTCGGCTTGCTCGGCCGTGATACAGCCCCATTCACTGTGCATTTTATGTTTGGATAAATCTTCGGTTTTGACCGGCAACCAAGTACCCGCACCAACGTGTAATGTAATGTTTACTATTTGGGCACCACGGTTTTCTATTTCCGCCAATAATTCCGGCGTAAAGTGCAAACCCGCCGTCGGGGCCGCCATTGACCCCAAAGGTTTAGAATATACCGTCTGATATCTTTCTTGGTCGGACAGTTCGGCATCACGTTTCATATATGGCGGCAATGGCATTTTTCCAACCGCATCCAATACCGCAAATACATTGTCGCATAAAAATTCCAGTTTCAGACCACTGTCATCATCGTGCGCCAAAACACGAATTTGGTCGCCATTATCCAATGTTAAAATTGTGCCATCTGGGATTTTATTAAATTTCTTGCACAGGCCCCACCAAACCTTGTCATCAACGGCGGTATGTAATGTAATTTCGTGTTTGCCATCCGCCATAAAGCGCGCCGGAATAACACGTGAATTGTTAAATACAACCACATCGCCCGCCTGAAGATAATCCAAGAAGTCGCGAACGTTGCGGTCATGAATTTCGTCATTATTTACAACCAGCATACGCGACGCATCACGTTTGTCCAACGGGCGTGACGCAATCAATTCGTTTGGTAATTCATAATCAAAATCGGATAGGCGTAACATTTATGTCTTTTATCTTTGCTTTTCCTGTCCCAGTCGTTCACGCAGGTTATTTATCATGTGTCGTTGTTGTAATTCATCAAGTGTGCGACCATTTACATCAACTATATTACTGTTAGCAAATGGTACGCATGCACTTAAAGAAACCTCATTTCTATTGGTCGTTGTATATCGTACTGTATCGCCAACTGTCATATATTTATAAAACCTTTTACCACTCACAGTCATTCCTCTATCCGTCAGTCCATCGCCATCAAGGTCCAGATAGTATGTTGTTGAACGTGTGGTGGTTGTCGTGCCAACGACGACAGCATGTATCGGCCCTTCCAGTTCTTTATGCGTACAGCCCATCAGCATACCCGCACCAGTTAATGTCAAAATCGCTTTTTTATAAAAATTCATCACGCAACCTTTCTACTTCTTAAATTCCAAACCTTGGTCGGTATAGTTTTCGGCTTTGTCTTCCCAATCGGGTTCAACACGCACAAATAAATGCAGGCGTGCATTTACCCCCCATTGGTCTTGGATATCGTGACGGGCGGCGGTACCGATTTGTTTCAATTGTGCACCACCACGACCAACAACAATCTTTTTGTGACCATCATTGCGGACGGCAATTTTTTGATAAATATCCAATACGCCTTCGTCATCAACGTCAACGCGTTCGGTTACAACATTAATGTGATACGGCAATTCTTGGTGGATGTATTTATAAATCTTTTCACGGGTCAATTCCGACAAATACAGTTCATCGGGAACATCCGGCGCATCAATCGTATCGAATAAATATGGGCTTTCCGGCATAACAGACGCCAAGGATTCCAACATTGGTGCAATGCCGTCATTTTTTAATGCAGAAATCATGAATATTTCACGCCAAGGCGCCATTTGCGCAATTTCCGCAACCATTGGCAACAATTCCAATTTTGCAATCGCATCCACTTTGTTCAACGCGACAAAGATGTTGGGTCTGTCTTTGATTTTTTCCGCCAACGCACGAATGGTTTCGGTGATACCTTTGGTCACGTCAATTAACAACAAAACCGCATCCGCATCCGATACCGCATCCATTGCGGCGGCAACCATAGCACGGTCCAGACGGCGTGACGGCTTAAATACGCCAGGGGTATCGACAAATATCAACTGCTTTTCCCCGACCATTTTTACCGCACGCAGACGCGTTCGCGTCGTTTGCACTTTGTGCGAAACAATGGACACTTTGCGCCCCATAATTTGGTTTAACAATGTACTTTTGCCCGCATTCGTGGGGCCGATAATGGCAACAAAGCCCGAATATGTTTTTTCTGTCATGTTCAAAACCATAGCACACCATTTTCAAAAGTAAATTAATATCTTGCAAATTTATACAAATATGCTAAAAATGCGTCATGTAGGCGGGCCAACACAACAAAGGATTAAGCAAATGCAGTTAACCGGACCCGAAATTCTGCGCAGAATACAAGATAAAGAAAATTCAGATATTGTTATTGAACCGTTTGACGAACGCTGCTTGGGGTCAAACAGTTATGATTTACACTTGGCCGACACGTTGCGTGTATATGAACACACAATCCCATTTGGTATGAAGCCGGCAATTGAATACAAAGGCATCAGACAGGCGCACTCTATGCGCGATTGGTTCACCAGCCAAGAAGCATTTTTGGCATTTCAGCGGCAACCATGGCTGTACGATATTCGGGATCCATACCACTTGGTCGATCCAACCAACCCAGAACATCATAAAACAGTCGATATTAAAATTCCGGAAACGGGTCTGATACTGTCGCCAATGGTTGGATATTTGGGTTCGACCGTCGAATACACAGAAACACACAACCTGTTCCCATATATTGATGGAAAATCCAGTGTTGGTCGCAATTTCATATTGAATCACCATACCGCAGGTCGCGGAGACGACGGATTCTGTGGCGAATGGACATTGGAAATTCGTGTTCTGTTCCCAACCGTCGTGTACCCATATATGCGTATCGGTCAGATTTATTATGAACAATTCGAAGGAAAACGTATGCCGTATAATAGAAATCCCAACAGCCACTATAACGGACAACGTGGACCAACGGCGGCGGCAATTATACCGGTTGATAATTTCCTGCGTGAAAAAGCAACAAAAAAAAGATAAAAAGTGCCACAAAATGTGGCATTTTTGAAACATACGTCAATTGACAAAGTAAACCTTTGTACTATATTAATATTGGTGGGCGCGGTGCCCAGAAAAAAGGATTGAAATGACACGTTTGGGTGGATTTTTATCGGTATTGCTTTGTGGTACTGTATTGTCTGTGCCGGCGGGTGCGAATAACTGTGACGATGCATTGTATCGCAGATATCATGCATCGGAATGCGCCGAACAATCCGGCTTTTCATTGGCAACCGGCGCGACCGTTGCGGGCGGATTGGCGGCGGTTATTGGCGGAACACTGGCGGCGATTGGTATGAATTCGGATGACGGTGCTGCCACCACAAATACCCCACGCGCACCCCAGAATTATGTTCAACAAACCCTGCCGGCGTATACGCACGTGGGTGACGACGTAAATTCTTTACAATTGGCGGCCATTGTGGGTGAAGATAAATATACAAAAAACCTGAACCAATATAACGATATCCGCTTGGCTTATTCTTTGGCACGCGGATATACCGGCGCCGGTTCCACAATCGCAGTTATGGATTCCGACTTCAATGTTCGTCATGGTGCGTATGTGGCATCATTGGCCGGTGGCAGTATTGCACCAAATGCAAACGTAATCAGATATGCCGTCACAGACGACAATGGCAACTTTCAATCTTTTAATAATATCGCAAACACAATTCGTTCCGCATCAGACGCAAATATATATAACTTTAGTTGGGCGGAAAACAGTGTTTGGGCACACAATTTGAAAAGTCGCAGACAATTTGAAAATATGACCAGTCGCGATTTTGTAAACTCTTTGATAAATGCCGCAGAAAATCAAGATGCCATAATGGTATGGGCCGCCGGAAACGAAGGTTTTACACAATCCAGCGCTTTGGCCGCCGCACCTTTGGTTGTGCCGGAATTGTCGGGCCACTTTGTTAATGTGGTCGCATGGGATTCCGCAACGGGGGCTTTGGCGGATTTCAGTAACCAATGCGGTGTCACAAAGAACTTTTGCATTACTGCACCGGGGACTGATTTGAAAACAGACGTATCACAACACAGCCAAGACGGAACCAGTTTCGCCGCACCGGTCGTATCCGCAGCAATCGCAGTTATACGTGAAGCATTTCCATATATGAGTGCGAATGAAGTTACATCTTTGTTGTTTGAAACGGCGCGCGATTTGGGTGTGGCGGGCGTTGACGCGGTATATGGACACGGCTTATTGGATATGGAACGCGCAACACGACCCGTCGGTGCAAATTTAGTACCGATTGACGACGGCGTTGTTGTGGCAATGCGTACCGCGCACGTCAGCGGCAATGTAGCAAGCAAAATAAAAGATAAAAATATAACCTTTGCGTTTGTGGATAAATATGGACGCCCGTTCGAAACCAAAATGAATAACAATATTTCTGTTAAAAACCACAGTATTGGTTTCGAAAGATTGCGCAACCACAATGCAAACGTTGCAAAATTTGGCAATATAGAATTTGGATTCAAACAATCTGAAATCCTGCGCGCGGATGGGTTCTTGGACACAGATACCCAAAACACTATGACATTTGTTGGCACAAATTTTGGCACTAAAATTGGGGATATCGAACTGTTCCATTCGGCCCAGTTGGGATTTATGCGCCCACAGGCATCCAAGCAATCTATGGTTAACGAATTTTCAAACGTATTGACCGGCGCAATAACGTTTGGCGCCAAGCATAACGATTTGACATTGTCTGTCGCAATACCCGACACAATTATATCGGGTTATATGAATATGCGCACGCCAACGGGGCGTAGTGCCAATGGCGAATATACTTTTGCCAATCACGATATAGATTTGGCAGGCCGTCCGGCAATTGAATATGCGGCAACATATAAATTTATGACCGCCGGATTCGTAGACAACCCTTTTGGGACGGATGAATTCTATTTCTTGGCCAAAACAAAAATGCGCTTCTGATATTTTATAAAAAATCCTTGCATTTGGGTTTGTTTATTGCTCAAATGAACCATAGGAAAAATAAAATAAACAAAGGAAGCGAATATGGCAGGCAGTATCAATAAAGTTATACTGGTCGGAAATATCGGCCAAGAACCACAAACACGTACAATGGGCAACGGACAAAAAGTTGTCAGTTTTTCTTTGGCAACATCGGAACGTTGGCGCGATCGCACATCGGGCGAACAGAAAGAACAAACAGAATGGCACCGCGTTGTTATCTTTAACTCTAATTTGGTAGAGGTCGCAGAACGCATGTTGCAGAAAGGTACTAAATTGTATCTGGAAGGTTCACTGCGCACACGCAAATGGCAAAATCAAAGTGGCGCGGATGTTTATACAACCGAAGTTGTATTAAATCAATTTGCCGGCCAAATGGTTATTTTAAGTGGCGCAAAAACTATGGACGGTATGGGTGGCGATTATGCACCATCTGCACCGGCGCCTGCCCCACGCGAAGATGTTACTATTTCGGATTTGGGCGACGACATTCCATTTTAATTAACCCATCCCCCGTTTGGGGGATTTTTTTATATATGCCACAATAAAAGTTCCCCTGCATTGGAGGGGTGGCATGAAGTGACGGGGTGGTTAGAGTGTTCGAGTAATCGTCGCAAACCTCACTCTCACTTTTGTCATTGCGAGCGCAGCGCGGCAATCCAGTAATTCATTTGCCAAACCTGGGTTCCGGTGTCAAGCACCGGAATGACAATGTTTTTTATTCCGCCCACGCCCATACCCCCGTCACCCCACACTCACTCTTGTCATCCCGTGGCTGGACCACGGGACCCAGGTACCGCAAATAAATTACTTAAACACCAACGTTCGTTTTTAACCCCATCCCCACACACAGGCCGTCATACCGACGCAGGTCGGTATGCATTGTGTCATGTATTCATTTTTATTTGCGATATTACACAATGGACCCCGATGGCGATCGGGGAGACGAAAAAACAGCAGGGGTATAAAAAAATCCGACGGGGTGTCGGATTTTTTGTTCTTATTTCCCATCAATACGGAATACGTCGCCCCAATCGCCAACGTGTTGACCACCGACTGTGCATTCCAATGATTCAAAGCCGTCTTTTACCTGTTTCTTTTTAACAACAGACGATGTCACCAACGCGCCGGTTGTTCCCAACACAACACCCGCCGTTAAATCAGATGCCAAACGGGCAGTATTGAATTTACCGTCCGCAGTACGCCATTTGGACAGCCCAAATTGCCCTTCGACCAATGCCAGACGCCCCGCCAAATCGGATATGCTGGCAGTGGTGTCGGTTGCGGCCATTGTTGATGTGGCGTCCGCACCAGATGTGGATTCTGTGCCGCTGGTAGCATTCCATGTTTGCATGCCCT
>JAZRJG010000006.1:0-28470 GCA_045645725.1 Candidatus Enterousia sp.
AAAATGAACACACAGACACAATGGATACCGACCTGCGTCGGTATGACGACTGCTTTAATACCCTATCCCACGTTCTCTCTTTTGTCATCCCGTGGCTTGCTTGTCCTACGAAACCTTGGTGAAGTAGGAAGCACGGGACCCAGGCATCGCAAATAAATTACTTAAACACTGCTGTTTGCTTTTTATCCATCCACCCCCGCCCACACCCCGTCACCCCGATGGCGATCGGGGTCCATTGCGTCATCCCGCAAATAAAATGAACACACAGACACAATGGATACCGACCTGCGTCGGTATGACGACTGCTTTAATACCCTATCCCACATTCTCTCTTTTGTCACCCCGTTATGCACCCATAAAAAAATCCCCCATATGGGGGATTTTATCTGTTCACATATAATTATTTCGCAAAGAAACGATTATATGTCTTTTCGTTCACTTTTACCGGATATTCACGCCCCAAGAACGATTTATAATCCGCCGTTGTCCACTTGGTCATCACACCCGACATTTCATCACGCAACTTTGACATGCGTTTTTCATCAATTGTCGCCGGTATTGCATCCTTGACGCGCAACACATGGAACGCATTGCCGCCTTCGACCAAAGAATTTTGACCAACCGCATTATGGAACGCTGCGGATAAAACTTCCAATGGTGCGCCATCTGTACGCGTCACAGTTGCCACACGACCACCGGCCAATTTTTCATTTTTGTTCAAATCAACCAACAATTCGTTCGCACGAACATATGCCAACTTTTTACGTTCGGAATTACGCCACGCATCAACCAAACCAGATTTAACCGATTCGAATTCCGCAGTATGTGCCGGCGTTACCGTATCAACACGAACAAACAAAAACCCTTCGGATGTTTCAATCATTTCACTTTCCAAACCGGCATCCATATCAAAAATTTTATCGACCAAAACATCAGTCAGCACTTTATCCGATGGACGCGCATCACGCGTAAACGCCGGCACAGATACATATTTCGCACCGTGACGTTTCGCCACATCCGCCATAGAATCACCTGCGATGATATCGTCTTCAACCTTTATCGCAACGGCATAACCGGCGTCATATTTATCCGGAACCGCCATTTCCGCAGGAATAAATACATATGACACGGAACGAGTTTCCGCAACAGTTTTTGGATTCTGGGCATAATATGAACGCAAATCTTCATCTGTTGGTTTTTCAACATCAAATTCAGAATATGGCACAGTCACAAATTCAATCTGACGTTTGCCATAGCGCGCATCATACGCCGCACGTACTGCAAAATCTGGCACAGAAATCGCAACCGACGGCGCATCCATTACCATTGTACGCAAAACTTGGTCACGCAATATTGCGGCAAAATCCGCTTCGGAATAACCCGAACGCTGTAACATTGTATCAAACGCGAAAGTCGAAAACTGACCATTTACTTGGAATTCAGGATACGAACGAATTTCATGCGCGATTCGTTTATCCGTTACAATAAATCCCAAATCATCGGCACGATTTTGCGCCATTTGTTGCGCACTTAATTCTTGCAACACACGACCTGCAAACGCATTTTGCGTCGTCACATCTGTATAAACCGCGCGCTGTTCTTCACGTGACATAGATGCCAATTCCTGAGAACGTTGGGCATTATACATATTGGTTGAAATTTTGGCATCGCCAACAGTGACCAACGTATTATCACCAACCGCGCCACCAAAAATCCATTCGGCAACGCCCCATCCAACAAACGAAAACGCCAAAACCGAAATCAAAATCTTGGCAATTGGTTTTTCTGATGCATTTCTTAAATATTCTAGCATTTGTTCCCCTTTTGCGTTACCATAGCAAAACAAATTACATAAAAGCAACGAAAAAAAGGGAAAAATACATGAAAATTATTGCCGGAAATTGGAAAATGAACGGGTCACGTGAAACTTTAAACAATATGATGCAAGAACTGGAAAACGTGACAACAAATAATACTGTAATTTTATGTGTACCATTTACTATGTTAACAAACGGAAACGACCATGTTTCAATCGGCGCCCAAGACGTCAGCATGCATGAAAAAGGCGCGTTTACAGGCGAAATTTCTGCATCTATGATTGCAAACACCGGCGCAAAATACGTAATTGTTGGACACAGCGAATGCCGCCAATATCACGGCGACACAAACGATACAGTACGTGCCAAGGCGGCAATTGCATTGGCCAATGGTTTGACACCTATTATTTGCGTTGGCGAAACTATGGATGAAAAAGAAGCCGGTAAAACAATGGAAATAATCGAATCGGGCGTTCGCGAATCTGTACCTGCGGATGTCAACGCGCCAATTATTATCGCATACGAACCACGTTGGGCAATTGGTGCGGGCCTGACCCCAACCGCCGAAGAAATCGAAACCGCCCACGGATTAATCGCAAAAACTTTATCAGATATGGGCTTAGATGGCACACCAATTTTATATGGCGCATCGGTCAAAGCATCAAATGCCGCCGAAATTATGTCTGTTCCAAATGTAGATGGTGTATTGGTTGGTGGCGCATCCTTGAAACCAGACGATTTTATACCTATAATAACCAGTGTGAAATAAATATAAAGTAATACGGCAAATACAATAAACGGATAAAACCATGAACGAAGATAAATCAGTTGAAATCGAATCTGTATCAATCGAAGAAGGCGCAACAAAATCAACCGCAGAAACGTCATCCGAAATCAATGCATTAAATGCGCA
This sequence comes from Candidatus Enterousia sp., assembly GCA_045645725.1. Taxonomy (GTDB): domain Bacteria; phylum Pseudomonadota; class Alphaproteobacteria; order Rs-D84; family Rs-D84; genus Enterousia. The sequence goes on from JAZRJG010000006.1 coordinate 2,731, forward strand.
AATCGGTGAATTAAATGACAAATACCTGCGCATCGCAGCCGAATTGGAAAACACACGCAGACGTGCAGCATTGGACGCAGAATCACGCGCACGCAGTCGCGCAATGGGCGTTGCAGAAAAAATATTACCCGTAATGGACGCAATCGATGCCGCATTAAAGCACACGCCCGACGATGCCGGCATTCAATCTATGGCACGTGCAATGGAATCTGCATTTGCGCAAATTGGCATTACACGAATTGAATCCGTGGGCGAACAATTAAACCCATTATTTCATAACGCAATCCAAGTAATCGCTTGCCCCGACAAAACACCAAACACAATCGTCGAAGAAATGCAGGCGGGTTATATGTTTGCGGACACCGTTCTGCGAACCGCAATGGTAATTGTATGCAAATAAAAAAACCGCCAATTGGCGGTTTTTTTTAATATTGCTGTAACGTATATTAAGCCAACATTTTCGCAACTTCATCGGCCAAGTTATCTTCACGTTTTTCGATACCTTCACCCAATACAAAGTATGCAAAGCCGGCCAATTTACCACCTGCTTCGGCAACGATTTCTTTAACCGTTTTAGATGGATCCATAACAAATGGCTGTTCTTCCAAAACGCTTTCGCCATAGTATTTTTTAATACGGCCTTCGACCATCTTTTCAACGATATTTTCTGGTTTACCCGCAGTTGCACCCGATTCGATGAACACTTTCTTTTCACGTTCAACCGCAACCGGATCAACATTATCAACCGTCATAAATTCTGGCTTGTTCGCAGCGATATGCATTGCGATTTTCGAACCAACTTCATCGATTTTTGCATCATCACCATTGATTGCAACCGCAACACCAATTTGACCCATACCTGGGACCAAAGCATTGTGGATATATGTAAAGATTTTATCACCTGTTACTTTTGCAATACGGCGCAAATTCATATTTTCGCCAATTGTAGAAATAGTTGCTGCGATATCATCTTTTACTGCATCCATAGTTGCTTCGAAATCACCTTGTAATTCAACTGCTTTGGCGGCAACATCTGCAACCAATTTTTGGAATTTTTCGTTTTTCGCAACAAAGTCCGTTTCTGCGTTTAATTCAACAACACAACCCATATTATCGCATTTTACAACCGTTACCAAACCTGATGCGGCAACACGACCTGCTTTTGATGCGGCTTTTACGATACCTTTCTGACGCAACCAATCCGCAGCGGCTTCAATATTACCATCATTTTCAATCAACGCTTTTTTACAATCCATCATACCTGCGGATGTTTTTTCACGCAATTCTTGAATCAATTTTGCTGTAACTTCTGCCATTTTAATTCTCCAGTTTTTTGTATTTATTTTGCAATCTGAAATTACCGTCCATTACAGAACACATTTTTGGCCCGTCTGACGGCAACATACAAATCTTTACACAGCGGCCCAAACTCACCACGTCCAAATGTTGCGACGTATGAAATTTGTCCGTTTTTGGCATCTTTGAATTTATAACAATCTGCCCGTCCAATGGAACCAACATATGTCACCACACATTGATTCCCCATGGACGTACGAATTAACAGTGGGGTTTGTTTTATCGTCTGTTCTTGTGTTAACAAAGCCATAACAATCCCCCCTTTTTTTATTATTTATCGGCTTTTTCTGCCAATTTACCACGACGTTCTGCACGCGCTTCGGATGTTTTGGATTTGATTTTTGCTTCTTTTTCTTTGATTTCATCTTCCAATTCATCTGCTGCATCTGCACGCATATCGGATTCTACTTTCTTGCCGGCTGCGCCACCCAAGCGTTTTTCGATACCCGACAAAATTGCATCTACGAATAAATCGCAATACAATTGTGTTGCACGCGCTGCGTCATCGTTACCTGGAACTGGGTAATCAACCATTTCTGGATTTGCGTTTGTATCGCAAATAGCAATTGTTGGAATATCCAAGTTTTTGGCTTCACGAACCGCGTTCATTTCACGTGGCACGTCAATAACAACCATTGCCTGTGGTGTACCGTGCATTTCCATGATACCACCGAAAATGCCACGCAATTTTTCAACTTCTTTGGTCATAACACCAACTTCTTTTTTGGTCAGACCCAATTTTTCTGCGTTTGCAATGTCGGCTTCCATTTTTTTCAAGCGACGGATAGATTGAGAAACCGTTGTCCAGTTTGTCAACATACCACCCAACCAGCGGTTGTTAACATAGTATTGGCCACAACGTTCTGCTGCATCTTTAACGATATCTTTGGCTTGATGTTTTGTTGCAACGAACAATACTTTACCACCTGCGGCGGCGATTGCTTCTAATGCGACCAAAGAACGATGTAACAAAGGTGCAGTTTTATTCAAGTTGATGATGTGAATTTTATCTTTTACGCCATAAACATATGGTGTCATCAACGGATTCCAGCGACGTGTGTGGTGACCAAAATGAACACCTGCTTCCATCAACTGTTTCATTGTAAATGTTGGCAATGCCATGATTTTATCCTTTTTTTGTGTTATTATCCTCACCGTCTGTGGCAACCCAAATCATACAATTTGGACACAAATTTTACAGAACGGCTGTGTTATTCGCACAAAGTGCGTGCCCCGATAATAAACAAAATATTCCGAAAAATCAAGTAAAATTATAAAAAAACAAACGCCCCCATATGGGGGCATTTATTCAATTTTTACATCATCCCTGGCATTCCACCCGACATTTGTGATGTTGCCGTTTTTTCTTCAGGAATTTCGGTCATAACCGCCCCCGTCGTCAACATAACAGCTGCAGTACTTGCCGCCGCCGCAATTGCCGTTTTAACAACCTTGGCCGGATCAATAATACCCGCCGTCATCATATCAACATATTCATCCGTCTGGGCATTATATCCAAAGTTATAATCCGATGATTCCATAACTTTGCCAACGACAATTTCACCAGATTTTCCGGCATTTTCTGCAATCTGGGCACATGGTGCAACAATTGCACGACGCACAATATCAACCCCAACATCTTGGTCAGAGTTAGCCCCACGAACGTCACGCAATGCCGCCACAGCACGAACCAGCGCAATTCCGCCCCCTGCAACGATACCATCGGCAACCGCCGCACGTGTCGCCGCCAAAGCATCATCAACACGATCTTTCTTTTCTTTTACCTCGACCTCGGTCATACCGCCAACTTTGATAACAGCAACCCCGCCAACCAACTTGGCCAAACGTTCCGTTAATTTTTCACGATCGTATTCACTGGTCGAATTTGCGATTGCAACACGAATTTCATCGGCACGTGCGGCAATGGCGGATTTATCCCCTGCCCCGTGCGCCATCAATGTAGAATCTTTGGACACAACAACTTTTTTCGCCATACCCAAAACCGCCGGCGTAATATTTTCAAATGTCATACCCATATCATCCGATATAACCGTCGCCCCAGTTAAAACGGCAATATCTTTTAACATTTCTTTACGTCTATCACCAAAGCCCGGCGCTTTGACCGCACAAACTTTCAATCCACCACGCAGACGATTTAACACCAACGTTGCCAACGCTTCGGATTCAACATCTTCGGCAATAATCAACAATGGTTTACCCGATTGTGCAACCGGCTCCAAGATTGGCAACAATGCCTGCAGGCCTGTAATTTTCTTTTCAGAAACCAAAACCTGTGCACCATCCAATTCTGCCAACATTTTTTCACTGTTTGTCACAAAGTAAGGCGACATAAATCCTTGGTCAAACTGCATACCTTCGACAACGTCAATTTCGGTATCCAAACCTTTGGCTTCTTCTACGGTAATAACCCCTTCTTTGCCGACACGTTCCATTGCATTGGCAATTTTTTCACCAATATCGGCATCACCATTTGCAGAAATAGTTGCAACCTGGGCAATTTCCGCACTGTCTTTTACCGGACGTGAATGCGCATCAATATCCGCAATAACCGCAGCCGCCGCCAAATCGATACCACGCTTTACATCCATAGGATTCATCCCCGCGGCAATCACACGACGACCTTCACGAATCAATTTCTGTGCCAAAACGGTTGCCGTTGTTGTACCATCACCGGCGTCATCACCGGCTTTTTTTGCAACCTCTTGCACCATACGGGCACCAATATTTTCCTGTGGATCTTTTAAAGACACTGCCTTGGCGACCGTAACACCATCTTTGGTTGCGACCGGTGCACCATATGATTTTTCAATAACAACTGTACGACCTTTGGGGCCCATAGTAATCTTAACCGCATTTGCCAATTTATCGACACCCACGGCCAATTTATCTGTATCAAACACAATATCTTTTGCCATTTATAAATCCTTTCTTATTCTAAAATTCCCAAAATATCTGTTTCTTTTATTAAAACATAATCACGGCCATCAATTTTAACTTCGTTAACAGATGACGCCCATTTTGCAAACATAACCACATCATTTTCTTTGACCACCACAGGGATTAATTTATCACCATTATACACACCCGCACCAACGGCAATTACGCGTCCACGCGACGGTTTTTCTTTTGCATTATCGGGAATGATGATACCACCTGCGGTTTTTGTTTCTTCTTCTATTCTTTCAAGTAACACATAATTATGTAAAGGTTTGAACATAAATAAACTCCTTAAAATAAACCAAATGGTTGTAAGATTGATATAATCTAAATTCTGTTGATTTCAAGTATAAATTTTAATAATCTGATTTTGAAAACACAAAAGGAATCTAATCATGTATGATAAAAATAATGTATTTGCAAAAATTATCCGTGGCGAAATCCCCGCAAACAAGGTATATGAAAACGAACACGCCATGTCATTTCACGATGTTAATCCTATGTTTGAAAAACATGTATTGGTTATTCCAAAGGGCCCATATAAAAACATATTGGAATTCTCTAAAAATGCATCATCGGACGAAATCATTGGTTTTTGGGATTGTTTTAACAAAACGGCCGACACATTGGGCATAGAATGCGAATTCAACTGCGTTGCAAACGCCGGCGCAAACGCACCATTTATCAAACAAAGCGTATTTCATTTCCACCTGCACTTGGTTGCGGGCGAACGCAGTGCGGCATTTGCCGAAACATTGGCAACGGAAATCATACAATGAAAATAACCGTACGTGTTATTCCACGCGCAAAGTTCAATCGGGTTGAAGTCCAACCCGATGGATCTGTACGCGTACACACAACCACCGCCCCAACCGACGGCAAAGCGACGGCGGACGTAAAAAAAATGCTGGCCGAACACTATGGCGTCCCAAAGACCAGCATCAAGTTAATACGTGGCGAAACGTCACGCGATAAAGTATTTGAATTTTAATACCCCAAAATTTGTTTCTTTAATTCCGCAACGGTTTCTGCATGGAATATATTGTACGATTCTGTACGAACAATAAATCCATTCTTTAACATATGCTTTAACAATCGGGTCAAAGGATTCCAAAAACCATCCGTATTCAAGAAAAACAATGGTTTGGTTGTTTCTCCAATTTGTTGCATAGTTAAAATATCACTTAATTCATTTAATGTCCCAATCCCCCCCGGCAAAATAATAAAAGCGTCTGATTTTTCATACATAATCTGTTTGCGCTCATTAACACCATCTACGACTTGAACCTCTATTTCTTCATGCGCTGGTTCCTGCATTGCGATAACATCATCTGTTGACACACCAATTACTTCCCCACCATTTTTCAAAGCCGCCGTTGCAACCGCCCCCATCAAACCAACATCACCACCACCGAAAACCATACGAATACCATTTTTTGCCAACATACGCCCGACAGCCATCGCATCACGCTTAAACTGTGGATTTTTCCCAAATTGATGCCCGCAATATACCGCAATAGTCCTTAAACTTCCCGCCATTTCTTTTTCCTTTATTTTTGAAAATTATAGCATAAAATAGCCAAACAATGAACGAAAAGTTTAACAATTTTATTCACGCCTTTACAAACACACCCGTCGCAGTTGCGGTCAGCGGCGGCGTTGATTCTGTATGTTTATTGCATTGGTTGGTAAAATCCGGCGTCCCCGTCACGGCATTACATGTCAATCACCACCTGCGTGATGCCGCCGACATAGAACAAGCATACATTGTTGAACTGTGCACAAAATTAAATGTACCATATCAGATTTTTCATTGGACAGACAACAAACCCACATCGGGACTGGAAGCCGCCGCCCGCGACGCACGATATAAATTCATGACCAATTGGTGCCACGAAAATGGCATTACCACATTAATGGTTGCCCACCAAGCAGACGACCAAATTGAAACTTTTTTAATGAATCTGGCACGTGGCAGTGGCATTAACGGTTTGGCGGCTATGTCGTCGGAATCTTATCGCGATGGCATTCGGATTGTGCGTCCACTGTTAACAACATTTCGTTCAGAATTAATTGAATATTGCGACACAAACAACATCAAATATTTCCATGACGAAATGAACGACGACGCAAACTATACACGCGTAAAAATCCGTCAAAATCGTAAATTATTGGCCGACAATTTGGGCATTTCCGATGCACGCATTTTATTGGCAATTGAAAATCTGGCGCGGGCGCGCGACGTATTGGACACCGACATCACCGCACGAGTAAATTCCGTTATATATGATGATTGGGCATTATTTCCCGCATCTTTTCTATTTGACGTCCCACCCCATATTGGATTAAAGTGCTTGGGCACGATAATTCGTCAAATCGGGGGGAACAATTATCAACCACGCTTGAATTCTTTGACAATCGCACTAACTAATTTAGCATCCGATTGCCAATTCACGTTGGGTCATTGCACACTGCGACGTTGGCATGATCAAATATTAATTGTACCCGAAGGCGCAAAAACAAGTATCAGGAAGAAAAATGAAAAAATTAAAAGATTTCAAAAACAATCATAATACACCAACAACAAACAACAAACCAAAGCGCAAACGCGATATCGCATCGTGGGCATTAATGATATTTGGCGCAATGTTCTTGGCGTTAATTGTAAACACATTTACCAAAGGTGGCACGGGCGGCGCAACCGGCATGGCCACCATCAACGCAAACAAACCCGTTGAGTTAACATTTTCTGATATTCTGCGTCGTGCACCTGAAATCACAACAATGAATATCAAAGACACAAACGCAACCGGCACTTTATCGGACGGCACAAAATATACCGCAACAATTACATACGATCCCGATATGTTGGCACGCCTGTCTGAATCGGGAACAACAATTACAATCGACACATCAAAATCATGGTTTGAATCAATTGTCACATTTGCACCACTGTTATTAACACTATTGTTTATATTCTGGATAATCCGTGGTTTCCGTCGTGGTGGTGCGGGTGGCATTGGCCGCAGTTTAATTAACCAAAACCCAACAAAAATCGCAACAGGCAAACCCAAAACAACTTTCAAAGACGTTGCCGGCATCGATTCGGAAAAACAAGAATTATCTGAAATCGTGGACTTTTTGAAAAACAAAGATAAATACAAATCACTGGGCGCACGCGTTCCACGTGGTGTATTATTATCCGGCCAACCTGGAACGGGAAAAACCTTATTGGCACGCGCCATCGCAGGCGAAGCGGACGTACCTTTCTTTGCGGCATCCGGTTCGGACTTTTCGGGCATAATTGTTGGATTGGGTGTTGCAAAAATCAAAGAAATCTTTGAAATGGCAAAACGGAATGCCCCCTGCATATTGTTTATCGATGAAATCGATGCCATTGGTCAAAAACGTTCAACACATTCATATAACGACCAAGACCGCGAACAAACATTAAACCAATTATTGATTGAAATGGATGGCTTTGCCAACGACACGGGCATCATCGTTATCGGTGCGACAAACCGTGCCGATATGTTGGACGCGGCATTATTACGACCGGGACGCTTTGACCGCCAAGTATATATCGAATTACCCGATATGGCGGGCCGTCGTGAAATTCTGGATTTATATGCAAAACGCGTAAAAATTTCCGATTCGGTCAACCTTCTTGACTTGGCACGTGGCACAACCGGATTTTCAGGTGCGGACTTGGAAAATCTGTTAAACGAAGCAGCATTGCACGCCGTACGTAACGGTCGCGACAAAATCACACACGACGACATCGAAGAAGCACGTGACAAAATCATTATGGGACCACGCAAAGTTCGCAAAATGCGCCCAGAAGATATCAAATTAACCGCATATCACGAAGCGGGCCACGCATTCGTCAGCTTAATGTACGATGGAATTGCCGACCCAATTCATAAAGCAACCATCATCCCACGCGGTCGCGCATTGGGCATGGTTCAACACTTACCAATCGACGACAAAGTATCTATGACGTTGGCCGAAGTGCGCGCAAACTTGTCAATTGCATTGGCGGGCCGCTGTGCCGAAGAAATATTCTTTGGTGCCGACAAAATCACCACCGGCGCAGAAAGCGATATCGCAATGGCAACACGATTGGCCCGATATTCAATCACCACCGCCGGTCTGTCAAAACGCGTAGGTTTGGCTGCGATTAACCAAGTCGGCACATTTGGCATCCGTGGCGCATTGGAAAATGCGTCGGAAAAAACCGCCGAAATTGTTGATTCCGAAATTCGCACTTGGTTGGATGCGGCACACGCCGATGCAACAAAACATTTAACCAAAAACAAAAAGACCGTTGAAAAATTAGCGAACGCATTACTTGAACATGAAACATTGACGGGTGAAGAAATCCATGAACTTGTTTTTGGAAAAAAGAATAAAAAATCAGAAAAAAAATCTGTAACAAAAAATGCAACAAAAAATAAAAAACAATAAATTTGAACTGATAGAAATGCCACCGACAAATACAATGTCGGTGGTATTAAGGTTCGATGACCAATGCGTAATTTTTGATCCATGGGGTAATGCAGACGATTGGGATAAACACCTATCTAATAATGGACTAAAACTATCCGCAATTTATATAACACACGGTCATCCGGACCATATTTGTACCGCCCCAGAATTATCAAAACGCCACAACGTTCCATGGTATATGCACATTGCTGATTTTCCACTATTTGGTTGGGGAAATGATTTATTGACATACTTTAACCTACCCCCAATTTCAAATAACGCCATCACCCCCACACCATTAAAAATACAGCGTCATAAAATCCTTGCACATATTGATATGGATATAATTGAAACCCCCGGACATTCTGCTGGCGGTGTGGCATACCACTTTCCATATGAAAAAGTATTAATCATTGGCGACACACTGTTTCAATCCGGTATCGGCCGATACGATTTACCAACCGGTGATTTAAGCCAATTGTTATCATCAATACAAAAGATTTATAATATGAACCTGCCCGACGACACAACGGTTATACATGGCCACGGTATGGCAACCACAATCGGTTGGTTAAAACAAAACAATCCATATTTTGCGTCAAAATAAAAATCCCCATAAAGGGGATTTCTATTAATTATCAAATATTCTATTTCATACATACACCATGTGTTTTTGCAATCGATTTGTTAATTCCACATTTACCGTCCGATTTTACCACACATGCATTTTGAATCACGGTTGGTGCAACCGCATCCGCCGTACGATAATTTACAATTGCCGCACGACATTGATTGGCATCCACCAATGATGCACACGCATTACGCCACGTTTGACAATTCCGCACATCCAACGCAGGTTCAATTGTTTCCGGCAAACGTAATCCCCATTTAATATAGATATCACGTAATGTCCCAATTTCATGCGATTTTCCCAATGGCACAGACGCCAAACCATCACCAACACGACATGAAATATTATTATGCTCTACCAATGCGGTAATTGCGGTCGCAATACCACCGGCCCCGGCACCAACACCGGCACCAACCGCCGCCCCTATACCGGTATTACCAGTCCCCGCCCGCATAGGAACATTACAAAACACATCTCTTAACTTCAAACATGTATTGTAATAAGAGTCGCTATCCCCATTCATACATCCAAGAACAGTCTGCACAGATTCCACTGCCCCACTAACCGTATATTCTCTATTATAGGTCAATGACTTAACCACACAAGGATCAATCCCACCAAAGCATGCTGACAGCTGATTGTTCAACCCCAATAAAATATCACAATCATCCTCTTCCAACTCCGTTGAGTCAAGTTCACCACAGTTAGCAAACCAATCTTTTATGGTAGAAAGATATCTGCTTTTTTTCAATTTGTTAAAGTACTTTTTACGGGATTCGCTGTCCGAGCAGTCAACGTTTTCCGCATCTGTACCTGCACCGACACCGGCGCCAATACCCGCACCCAATGCAGTAGCAGTTGGAATCGCCACGGTTGCGACCGTTTTGGTATCATTCATCAAAGAAAATCCAAACAAATCTTTGTTACACTTAAATATAGAACCGGCCGGCTGCCATACTTCGGCCGACTGATTGTTACCTGCGGCCCCAAACAACCAACTGTTGGTAATATGTTTATCTTTGTTATATGCCGCAACACGGATAAAGCACGTTGCCGTTTTGGCATCCCAACGTGCATAATGCCCACGTTCCGCATCAACAAATCCATCTTCGTTTACCTTGGCACCCAATGGATTATCTTTGGTCAAAGAATTATTTTCTTGGGAATTATACGCGCCAATAACATTATTATATTCGTCTGTTACATTACCATCAACGGCCGTAAAATCATGACCGTATGTATTTCTGTCCAACAACAAACAAGTATTTTTCGCCTGATATGGTGTCAAACCAGTTTTACGCAATACAAAGTCATAATATTGTGGCTGTACACGTCGCAAATTAAAGTCATACCAAACATCTGCGGACGTTTCATAAACATTTTCACAATCTACACGTACATCGGCAATACATTTTTCAACCTGAATACGACACAGTCCCATATTTGCAAAGACATCTTCACGAACCGACGCATCGTATAAATCCGCCATCCCATCCGGCAACGCGCCACCATTTACACAGCGCACCAAATCATCCATACAATTTTCAACCGTATATTCAGAATTTCTGACACCCCCATCCGGACAATCTGTATCGGGGGTTGGTTCGGGTTCTGGTTCGGGTTCTGGCTCGGGCTCTGGTTCTGGCGTTGGGGTTGGCGCCGGCGTTTGCGGCTTTACAATATTCATATCAACCACAGACCCCGGTATTGTTATTGTTGGCATACTGGGCATACGTGGCGATGAATTTTTCCCCGACATCGCACGCACATTGGCATAGGCACCGCGTCCCGTCACCGGCGTCATATCGGCCGAACAGACCGTCACAACCGCCATAACAGATACAGCCGACACACCAAACAATTTCAAAAATCCGGACATAGTATATTCCCCCATACTCTATAATCCCCTATATTATACCATAAAAAAGCCCGTATTAAAAATACTTTTTACAATATACGCCCGCATAAAAATATTGACAAAAGCAACTTGTGTGTATATATTTAACACAAATGAAAAAGTATTTTGATATTCTTAAATCACATAAATATTCCATTATTTGGACATTGTGTTATATTGCCGTAATGTGGTGCATATTGTATTTTATGTTTAATTTCGATATGTTTTCTGCACTGCATTGGCGTTATGTTCACAATATTCGCCTGCGTGGCTTTGGTGGGTTTGTATTTTGTTTACTGATATTGGCCGCCATACCGTTGTACATATCAACAACCGCATTAATCCTGCGCAATAAAAAGCCATTAATAACAATTCCATTACCAAAGATAGAATTAAAATCGAAAAAAACACCCGAAACATCCGACACCTCTGCAACGGAACAAACGGACGAAACCCCAAAACCCGAACCTTTACCGGATGAAATGCCGTTGGAATTAAAAACCGTATTTTTACGCGCCCGCGAAAACCTAGAACGCGCCCAACAATCGTCAATCGCCCGCATCAGTCACAAAATCACGCCCGCCAACGCCATCCCAACCGTGACCGATGATGCACAATACATCCCACAACCCGATGAATTCAATGAACCAATTCCTGTAATGGCACAAACTGCGCCATCACCAATACCATTACCCGAATCAACGGTCGAATCTTTATCTGATTTTCCATTACCAACAGATTTTGACATAGATATATCCACACCAACTTTCAGTGCCATCCCCAGTTTCACCGAAATAAATTTTGATGAACCGACGCCACCCGCCGCTATTAACACCGCCCCAGTGTTACCCAGTGACATCAACGGTCCACACCACAGTTTCAACAATGACGACCTTAAACAACATTTAACATCAATAAATCAACCATTCGAAGAAGTTGATGATATCATAATCACCAACAGTCACGCCATCGCCACCCACAGTGACAAAGATTTCTGGGTGACAGATAATGAAAATTGGTTTGCAACCGGCAAAGTTCGTCCATCACCAATTGCTGCCGTTTGCGGTATTGCACACGACCAAAAATTAAAACCTGCAATTTATCTGTCTGCAACAAACATTATGGATTTAGACACATTAATTCCACAATGGGAATCCATTGGTGTTACTGTTATAACAGATTTATCACAAATACAATAATCCCCCCAGCGGTGGAATAAATTAAAGATACTGATTTAGATACGGAACGGTCCCGACAACGCAGTGTACAGAAGTTACATGAGTTGTCGGGACCGCCCGTAGATAAATTATTAGATTTAATTTATTTAGAAGTTAGCACGGAATTTTAACATCCCTGTCTGTGACGTATAACTTTCATGCAAATCTAAATCGTACATCAACGATACATCGACACCTTTGTACGTTGCCGTTAATCCGATACCGAATTCACCACCCAAGCGGCTCAAACGTTCACCGTTTACAGCATACGCTTCAACACCTGGCATTGTAACAGTTGCGGCGGCATTATCACTGATGAAGTCATATGTCATGGCTGCACGCAATTCTGGACGCAACTTTACGGCCCAATCATTTTCAATTGCGAACGCATATTTCACACCTGCAACACCAGACAAGAAATCTGTTTCTGTTGCCATAACCGATGTCAAATCCAAGCCATCTTTATAATCATCTTGGGTCACATGCAAATAACGTGCACCAACTTCGGTTGTAATACCGGTTGCAAAGTCATAACCTGTCATGACCTGGGCACCATATGAATCAACATCATAAACGTTGCTCCACACCGCTGCGCCAACATTTTTATTTTCTGTATATTCAGACAAAGTATATGTTGCCGTTGCATTTACATACCATTTGCTTGGTTGATACTGACCATATACAAACAGTGTCTTAGAATCAATTTCGGTATGCCCCGCATTGGCATGGATGTCCGAATTATTGAACGCCAAACCGCCACCGATTGTCCAAGTGTCTTCAATCAAAGTATCTGCACCCAACGCAACCCCACGTGTATAGCCATGGAATTGATCCGCCAACTTTGATTTATTAAACAACCCCTGCATCCAGAAGCCATTTTCTTGCTTGCGCACATCACCACCTGCACGTCCCATCACTGCGCCACCGGACATACGTCCCGCCGCCAAAGACAGCACTTGATTCTGAACAGATGTTGCCGCGGCCTGTGCAACCGGTTTATCTGTCGGATTCAACTTTTGTGTCTCGGCTTCAACTGTTGCAATGTCACCGGTATTCAATGCTTCTTGTAATACCAAAGACACCATATGCGCTTTACCGCTGTTGGAATTTGCCAAACTGGCAACAGCACCTGCGGCTTGGGTTGAAACACCAACCTCTTCAACGATATCTTCAACAGATTTTGTTACAATTGTGACACCATTAACATCAATGTCTGCAATTTCATAGATATCACCAACTGTGACTTTGGATGCATCAACTTTTGCACCATTCCAAACATTATATGTACCGGCCGCACCAACGTTCAATACGAACCGTGCATTGTCACCGATTTCAACATTTCCAACGAATCGACCAAAGCTGCCACCACGTTCAGAATCATTTAATAATGACGCAGTAACTATACCTTGCAAATCAATTGTGTTTTGTTTAATAACCGATGTCCCGATATTCAATTTTGCACCTTCGGACAATACCAATGAGCCGGTTCCCAATACGCCGCCACCAAATGTTGTTTCACCGGACACAATATTTAATGCACCTAAGTTATAAATATCGTTTGCAATGCCTGACTGCGTATTATCGGCAAACACATTGGTTCCAGACATATTAATGGTACCGCCATTATCATTATAAATCGCCCCACCAAATTCCTCTGCTCTGTTGCCAACAAAAGTATTCGACCCAGAGAAATTCAAAACCCCATGGTTTGTTGATAATGCGCCTTCGCTGCCACCATAGTTAATATCTTTACCGTTATATATTGCACCACCTGCCTTGCCTGCATAGTTTGATACAAAGTTCACATCATTCATATCAACCGCACCACCAAAGACATTCGCAATACCGCCACCAAAGTTGGCAGATTTGTTTGATGTAAATGTTGCTGTATCAATATCCAATGTATATTTTGTCCCATGACGCCCAGCAATCGCACCACCGCGTGCACCCGATTCGTTTTCTGCGAAATAAACATCTTTCATTGTTACATTTGCCGTACCACCAACTTGGACTGCGCCACCACCGTCAGAATTACCTACATCGGCCTTAACACCATCAAAATCAATTGCCGCTGTATTACCACGGAATATAACATCTTCTACTGTGACATCACCATAGAAACCCGCAGCACCGGCATCGGCAACCGCATGATTTTCTTCAAACAAAGCATGCTTAATAACTGTATTAGATACCAGACCTGCATAACTTGATGAAACCTGTCTATCCGAAAATGCACCACCAACATAAGCGGCATTGTCTTCGAATACAACACGTGTATTTTCATCACCCAAGATGGACATATCACCAAAGAAGTTAAAGATTGCACCACCATAACCATTGGCCAAACTTGCTTGATTTTCTTCAAACTCGCCCCCATTAATGGTCATAACGCCACCTTTACCCTTCAAATCCGCAGTACCATCATTATAAATAGCACCACCATACTTGGCCGCTTTATTACCTTCGAAATGTGTACCATCAATGGTCACATCAGAATAGAAAGTGTTGTAAATTGCACCACCATTACCCGCAACCAATTTACCTGATGCGTCCATATAACCATTTGCTTTATTGCCTTCAAATTCACCACCGACAATCTTTAATATTGCACTGCTATTGTCATTAAAGCCACCATCTGTTCTTTTGGCCAAACGTGTGGCAATCGCACCACCATTGTATCCCGACTCATTTGCAATAAAATTGGTATTCAACATAGTTGTCTTCGAAGTTGCCCCCAAAGAAATTGCACCACCACCAATCTGATTTTCATTACTTTCTGGGGCTAACTGTGCTTTATTACCTTGAAACAACACCCCATCTGCAACAATGGTATTACCATAATTACCAATCGCACCACCGTCAAACAACGCAGTATTGTTCAAGAATTTAACATCCTTGCCAATATGTAAAGTCGCACCCGCACTATTACCAGTAATCGCCAACGCGCCACCAACCTGTGCCTTGTTATCCTGAATTATCGAACCATCGGAGACAGACAACCATTTACCTTTACCAACAAAAATTACAGATGCTTCGAATCTGTCACTGGCGTCATAGCCACTAAAACTGCCAACTGCACCATCAGAAATCACGGTATACAAATCCGAATCGGTGCTATATTCAAATATACCACCCGCATCGGTATCAATAATTCCCGTTCCCGCCATAGCCGGCATAATCGCCAATGCTGGCAAAATACTGCAGACCTTTAACATGTCTGCCAAATGTTTTGTATTGGACATATGTTCTCCTTTCTAAGAATCAAAACCTATTCGGTATACACGATTCGTACCATATATTTTTCGATAGTCAATCCGAAACAAATCTTATTTTTTTATGCATAAAAACATCAATAAAACCGCCACCTGCAACAACAAAAAAAATCGGAAACCAGATTTTTATCTCCGATTTCCGATTCGATTAAGAACAAATCATAACGATTTATTACACGCGACGCACTTTCTTTGGTCTGCAACCATTGTGTGGGATACGTGTTGTATCTGTAATGGACTGCACAATCAGACCGGCGTTTGCCAATCCACGTACAGCAGATTCACGACCTTGACCAATACCACGCATCAAAACATCAACTGTTTTCATACCCATTTCGGCGACTTTCTTACCAACTGCATCGGCAACAATTGTTGCTGCATATGGTGTGGACTTTTTTGCGCCCTTAAAATTATTTGCCCCAGCGGTTGCCCATGTCAACACAGCACCCGACTGGTCTGTAATTGTGATACGTGTATTATTGTTTGTCGCAACAACATGTGCAATGCCATGCGATACTTTTTTTACAACTTTCTTTTTAGCTTTTGTAACTGCCATTTTATTTAACCTTTTCGATGTCTTCAATTAACTACAGTGTTAATCTCTACCTTATTAAAAAATTAAGAGAACGTTATAGATGCGAAGTTGTTGACGAACGAAGTGTACAAACGCTACACGAGTGAGCCACCAACAAGCAGATATGACGTTATATTAATTTTTATTTACCCTTTGTGGCTGAACCCGCAACTACAACACGTTTACCTTTACGTGTACGTGCATTTGTTTGGGTGCGTTGACCACGAACCGGCAAGCGGTTGCGGTGACGAATACCACGATACGCCTTCAAATCTTGCAAGCGTTTAATGTTCATAGTGACTTCACGACGAACGTCACCTTCTACTTTAAAGTTTTCTTCAATATATTTAGAAATTTTGATAACATCTTCGTCCGTCAAATCTTTCGCGCGCAAACCGTCTTTCAATTTCAACGCTTCACAGATTTGTGCCGATTTTGCTGGCCCAATACCATGAATATATTGCAACGCAATTTCAATACGTTTTTCGGTCGGAATGTTAACACCTGCTATACGTGCCATTTTTCTTTTTCCTTTTTATTTAACTGCGGTTTGTCAAGTCCACCCGACGCCCCGATACCCAAACCCATCATACAAATGCACAACGGGCCATTTTATTTTGCCAAACTATTGTATACAAAATTCAGCAAAAGTCAAATCTATATCCAGAACGCCTGCGCTTAACCGCGGAAACGTCCTTTCTTATGTTCCTTCTTAATAACACCGCTGTATTGTTTCGCAACCAGATAAGATTGTACCTGATTAACGGTATCCAAAACAACACCTGCAACGATTAAGACACTGGTACCACCAATCATCAATGGCATACCAACATGTGTATTCAAGATAATTGGCAACACACAAACAACAATCAGATACGCAACACCAATTGCCGTTGTACGTGACACAACGTTATCCAAATACGAAACTGTTTGTTCACCCGGTCTGACACCTGGGACATAGCCACCTGCATTTTTCAAATTATTGCTGGTTTCTTCAGAATTAAAGATAACCGCGGTTTGAAAATATGCAAAGAACGCAATCAAAACCGTGAACATCAAGATATACGACCATGTTCCATACGTAAAGAATCCCATAATCGTCTGTACAGTCAAGTTTTCACTTTGAACAAAACGTTGAATAAAAGCAGGCAGCATCATAATAGAAGATGCAAACACCGGCCCCATAACGCCTGACATATTAATCTTAATTGGCAAATAAGATGCATTTGTATTCACAACACCATTTGCCATAACTTGACGTGGGTACAAAATCTGAATACGACGCTGCGCTTGTTCAAAAAATGCAATCAATGCAACAATACCAACAACGAACGCAACGACCAACGCAATCATAGCAGGCGAAATCTGACCAACCGAACCCAAAGATATCAATTGTGCGATACCTCCCGGCACTTCGGCAATAATACCCGCAAAGATTAACAAAGATGCACCCTGCCCGATACCACGCGCAGTGATTTGTTCCGCCAACCACATGACGAATACCGTACCACCAACCAACGCAATAATCGCAGACATTTCAAACGCGAACCCTGGGTTAACAACGGCAGACACACCATTAACAGGTGCCATCGCTTCCAACCCACGAACAACGGCCCAACCTTGAACAACCGCCAACAACACCGCCAAATAGCGTGTATATTGGTTAATTTTCACACGGCCTGATTCACCTTCTTTACGCAATTCCCCCAAGGATTTACTGGTTGCACTTAACAACTGTAATACGATAGAAGCCGAGATGTATGGAAAAATGTTCAATGCCAAAACGGACATACGTGACAACGAACCACCACTGAACATATCAAACATCCCCATCATACCATTGTCACCCTGAAACAGATGCAGTACGGCGGATGCATTAACACCCGGCAATGGTATAAACGAACCAATACGATAAACAATCAGTGCCCCCAAAGTGAACATTATGCGTTTCTGCAAATCACTAAGGTTACCAAAAAAGTCCTTTAAGAATTTCATGAGTAAAATCTTTTAAACGTTATAGGGCATAAGATCAAAAGAATCATATGCCCTGATTATCAAATTAATTGTTTTTGATAGAACCACCGGCTTTTACAATCGCAACTTCTGCTGTCTTTGACCATTTGTCTGCAACAACATTAACGGCTGTCTTGATTTCACCTTTGGCCAAAACTTTCAAACCATCCAATTTGCGATTAATGATTTTTGCAGCGAACAAAGAGTCAATTGTGATTTCTTTGGAAGCATCAATTTTACCTGCCGCGATGAATTTTTCAATATCGCCCAAGTTAATTGTTACATATTCTTTTGCAAATGGGTTGTTAAAGCCAAATTTTGGGAAACGACGCAAAATTGGCATCTGTCCACCTTGGAAAGTTGCTTGTTTGCGTGAACCGCTGCGTGCTTTTTGACCTTTGTGACCACGGCCTGCTGTTTTACCAGAACCGGAACCAATACCACGACCAACACGCGTTGCATTTTGACGTGCGCCAAAATTATCCATCAATGCATTTAATTTCATTTTATTTTCCTTTTTGTCCTATAACTATTTATTAGATAGTTCTTTGTCGCATATAAACAAGTACCTGTTTACATACTCGGTTTATTTTTTATTAAGCAACAACTTCTACCAAGTGAGATACTTTGGCAATCATGCCACGTACAGATTCAGAATCTGTAACTTCCTTGGTTTTACCAACACGACCCAAGCCCAACGCTTTCACGATTTTGACTTGTGCTTCTGGACGACCAATTGTGCTTCTAACTTGTTTTACAATTATTTTTGCCATAATTCAAACTCCGTTTTCTTATCTGGCCCCAGATTATTTGTCTTCTGTTGCAACTTCTAATTTTTTACCATCACGACCGGCAACAATTTCCGCAACTGTTTTACCACGACGTGCAGCCACTGTTTTTGGTGAATTCATTTTGCTGAATGCCAAGAAAGCAGCACGAATCATGTTGTTTGGATTGTTTGAACCTTGTGATTTAACAACAACGTCTTGAACGCCCAAGCATTCAAATACTGCACGCAACGCACCACCTGCAATGATACCTGTACCTGGAACAGCACTGCGTACAACCAATTTGCTGGCGCCATATTTCGCAGCACTGTCATGATGCAATGTACGACCTTCTTTCAAAGGAACACGAATCATTTTTGCTTTTGCTGCTTTTGTTGCTTTCTGAACAGCGGCCTGAACTTCCAATGCTTTACCTTTACCAAAGCCAACACGACCTGCTTTATCACCAACCACAACCAATGCCGAGAACGACATATTGCGGCCACCTTTTACAGTTTTAGACACACGGTTGATAGAAACCAACTTATCTACCAAATTGTCTGTCTGTAATTTTTTATCATCAAAACGTGCCATTATAATACTCCGTCTTATTCAATATTATTAAATTCTTACGCCACCTGCGCGAATTGCTTCACACAGCGCTTTTACACGACCATGATAGCGATAACCACCACGATCAAAATAACATTTATCGGCAATATTTGCTGCTACAACACGTTCTGCAAATGCTTTACCAACCATTTCTGCACCGGCAATATTCCAACCTTTACCTGCAAATGCTTTTTCTTTTGAAGAAGCGGCACAAACAGTATGACCTTTTGTGTCATCAATCGCTTGGATTTCAATATGACGTCCAGAACGGAACACAGACAGGCGAATCTTGCCTGGGTTTTTTCTTTTCAACGCACCGCGATTTGCCAGTGTACGTCTTTCATCAGTAGATAAATGTTTCAACATTTTCTTTTTCCTTTTTTACGATTCCCGTAACAGCGGAAATCAAAGTTAATTATTATTTCTTTTTACCTTCTTTGCGACGGATTTTTTCGCCCTTATAGAAGATACCTTTACCCTTATATGGATCTGCCTTACGAACCTTATGAATCTTGTCCGCAAATTGACCAACCAAGCATTTATCCATACCTTTAACTGTGAATTCAGTTACAGCAGCGCCCATTTCAACGGTCAAACCCTCTGGGATGTCCATAACAACATCATGAGAATAACCTGCAACCAAAACCAATTGATTACCTTTTACGGCTGCTTTATAACCAACACCTTTCATGTACATAGGTTTTTCAAAACCTTTGGACACACCTTCTACCGCATTGCGAATATTGCGTGCCATTGTGCCCCACATAGTACGTGAAGATTTTTCTTCGGCATCTTTTGGATTAATAACAACCTGCCCTTCTTCGATAACAATATCAACCAAAGCAGCATTTTTTGTATCCAATGGCAATTTCAATTCACCTTTTGGGCCTTTTACCACCAAAGCGTTGTCAACAATCGCGACAGATACGCCTTCATTTAATTTAACTGGATATTTTCCTGCACGAGACATAACTTAATCCTCACTATATTAGATAACTTTACACAATACTTCGCCACCGACATTCATCAAGCGGGCTTTGTGATCCGTCATAACGCCATTTGGTGTAGAAACGACTGCAATACCTAAACCATTTAATACTTTTGGCATTTTTGCACTGCCTGAATATACACGACGACCAGGTTTAGAAACAACAGAAATCTCCTGGATTGCACCATTTCCGCCAACATATTTCAATTCAACAACCAAATTTGAACGATGTTCATCGATTGCTTCTACGCGGAAATCCGTAATAAAACCTTCTTCTTTTAATACAGTCAAAACTGCTTGACGCAATTTGCTGTTTGGTACGACGATTGTTTCTTTACCAGCATTCTGACCATTACGAATACGTGTAACCATATCGCCGATTGGGTGTGATAGTGACATCTTTTTTACTCCTTAACATGTTGGGACAAAAATGTCCCATACTGTCTTCTACAACTGCATTGTCCACAGTTGAATTGTTCTTTATTTTACCAACTCGATTTACGTACACCTGGCAATTTACCTTCACTTGCCATTGTACGAACCTGTTGACGACACAGACCGAACAAGCGTGAGAAACCACGTGAACGGCCGGTAACGCTGCAACGATTACGCAAACGTGTTGGGTTTGCATTACGTGGCAATTTTGCCAATTTTTTCATTGCATCGATTCTTTCTTCTGGTGACGCATTAACAGACATTTGCGCTTTCAAAGCTGCGCGTTTTTTTGCATGTTTTGCGACCAATACTTCACGTTTTTTTTGTTTATTAATTAACGCTAATTTCGCCATTTTATTTAACCTTTTTTAATTATTTCAAAACCAATGGCAAGCCGATTTTGGTCAGCAATGCACGTGCTTCATCATCTGTCTTTGCTGTTGTTGCGATGACAACATCCATACCACGGATAGCATCAATTTTATCAACAGAAATTTCAGGGAAAATTAAATGTTCTTTGATACCGAACGCATAGTTGCCACGGCCATCAAATTTAGATTTAGACAGACCACGGAAGTCCTTTACACGTGGCAATGCCACTGTGATCAATCTGTCCAAGAAATCATACATTCTTTTACCACGCAATGTAACCTTGGTACCGATTGGCTGACCTTCACGCAAACGATATGTTGCAATAGATTTTTTTGCACGTGTCACAACAGGTTTCTGTGCGGCAATCGCCATCAAATCTGCAACCGCTGCATCCAATTTCTTTTTATCGGATACGGCTTCGCCAACGCCCATATTCAAAACAATTTTGGTCAGTTTTGGAACCGCCAATGCATTTTTGTAGCCAAATTCTTTTACCAATTCTGGCACAATTTCTTTTTCATAAATTTCACGCAATCTGCTTTGCATTTCTTTTTTCCTTAATGTTGTGTTCCCGTAACAGCGGGCAACAATTTACCTATATTATATTTCAGCCCCAGATTTTTTTGCAACGCGAACTTTTTTACCACCTTCGACTTTATAGCCAACACGTGTTGCTGCTTTTGTTTTTGGATCAACAATCGCAACATTTGATACGTGAATTGGTGCTTCGCGGTCAATGATATGACCTGGTTGTTCCTGTGTTGGTTTGATGTGCCATTTACGACGATTGACACCTTCGACCACAACACGTTCTTCTGTTGGGCGCGCTTCCAGCACTTTACCTTTGACGCCTTTGTATTTTCCCGAAATAACTACGACTTCGTCGCCTTTTTTGATTTTCATAGTATGACCTTCCATCTGTTATTATATTACTTCCGGTGCCAAAGACACGATTTTCTGTACATCGTATTTACGACGAACTTCACGGGCAATTGGCCCAAAGATACGTGTACCAATTGGTTCAAAGTTGTTTTTATTAATCAAAACAACCGCATTATCGTCAAAACGAATAATAGAACCGTCTGGACGTTTTACAGGGAATTTTGTACGAACGATAATTGCGCGTTGCACTGTACCCTTTTGGACTTTACCACGTGGAATGGCTTCTTTAATTGCAACAACGATTTTATCACCAACTGTTGCATAACGACGATGCGAACCACCCAACACTTTGATACACATAGCTTTACGTGCACCACTGTTGTCTGCAACCGTCATAACTGTTTCATTTTGAATCATAACTTTAATCCTTTTCCTGCAGGTGGGGCAATCCCCCACCGCTTTGTTATAGGTTCCGACTGTCGCCTTATTACTTTTCCCGAACCGACCTCAAAGAACCTGTTGATTATTAGTCAACTACCTCAACTGCATCGTCTTTGGAAACACCAATGCGTCCCTTAACAACCCAAGATTTTGTCTTAGAGATTGGACGATGTTCTTCAATTGCAACGATTTCACCAACTTTGAATTCATTGTTTTCATCGTGCGCTTTATACTTTTTGTTCTGCTTTACGAATTTACCATACAGCGGATGACGGAAACGACGTTCCACCTCTACAACAACAGTTTTGTCGTTTGCTGTACTTACAACCGTACCTTGCAGTATACGTCTTGGCATAGCTTCTATCCCTTATACTGTTTATTAACCCACGGTTTTTACGCAATTTTTCGCGCAAAAACCACGGACCAATGCTTTGTTTTTACTTTACTGACCTTGCCTATAATAACTAATTTTTTAGAAATCTCAACAAAAATCAGCAATTATGTTTATTTTTTTGCCGCATTCAGTTTTGTCTTAACACGTGCAATTTCACGACGGGTCTGACGCATAACATGTGTTTTTGGCATCTGACCTGCTGCATGTTGAAAGCGTTGTTCCATTTGTTCTTTTTTCAAATCAACCAACTTGCTTTCCAATGCTTCCATCGTCAATTCATTTTCAACTTTCTTTTCTGCCATTTTCAGCTACCTTTTTTTGCTGCCCCCGGGGGATTTCCCCGGGATTGCAATTTAATTAGTTAACTTTACGTTCAACAACTTTCGTTTTAACCGGCAATTTAGCCGCCGCCAACGCAAATGCTTCATACGCAATTTCAGGTTTAACACCGTCTAATTCGAACATAATGCGACCTGGTTTAACACGGCAGATCCAGTATTCAACTGCACCCTTACCTTTACCCATACGAACTTCCGCAGGTTTTTTAGTAACAGGAACATCTGGGAATACACGAATCCACAATTTACCCATACGACGCATATGACGTGTGATTGCACGACGTGCGGCCTCGATTTGACGTGCTGTAACACGTTCTGGTGACATTGCTTTCAATCCAAAAGAACCGAACGCTAATTCACTGCCACCTTTCGCAACACCGTGAATACGGCCTTTATGCTGTTTGCGAAATTTAGTTTTCTTTGGCATTAACATAATACAAATCCTTCAATTTAATAATTGTTAAATTATTATTTGTGCTTTCTTTCGCTGCTGCCGGCATATTCTGTCGGACGCGCCATTTCCGAAGCCAATTTATCTTTATTAACAACGTCACCTGTGTAAATCCAAACTTTAACACCGATAACACCATATGTTGTTTTGGCTTGAATTGACGCATAGTCAATATCTGCACGCAATGTATGCAATGGGATACGACCTTCGCGGATTTGTTCGCTACGTGCGATTTCAGCACCGTTCAAACGACCACTGCACATAACTTTGATACCTTGGGCGCCTGCTTTTTGTGCATTTTGCACTGCTTTTTTCATCGCACGTTTAAAGGATACACGACCTTCGATTTGTTGTGCGATATTTTGCGCAACCAATTGCGCATTCAGGTCTGGACGGCGAACTTCGTAAATATTTACGACAACTTGGTCATTTTTAACCAATTTTTTGATATCATTACGCAATGTTTCGATATCGGCACCGTTCTTACCAATAATCATACCAGGTCTAGAGGTATGAATAGTCACGACAACCTTTTTGGCAAAGCGTTCAATAACAACTTTGGCCAAACCGGCTTTCTTTAATTTCTTTTCAATAAATTTGCGAATTTTTACATCTTCTGCAACCAATGCTGCATAATCCTTCTTCCCTGCAATCCAGCGAGAATCAGTAATTTTGTTAATAAATTCGCGCAATGAAATTGGTGATACTTTCTGTCCCATTTTCTATTCCTTAAAATTTTGTGGGGGCGTTCTTGAAGTGTTTCCACTTTATTCAGGAATTTTCATTCCATACCGCCCACCACGACTACCTTATTTTGCTGTTTCTTTTTTTGTTGTTTTTTTCTTAGATGGCGCAACACCTGATTCCAAAACGATTGTCAAATTTGAGAAAGGTTTCAGAATTGGACGTGCACTGCCACGTGGGCCGGCCATAATGCGTTTCATAGTCAACGCTTTGCCACACCAAATTTCTTTGACGAACAAAGTATCAACTGGCAACTTTTTGTTGTGCTCTGCATTTGCAGCCGCAGACAATAAAGTTTTCAGCACTTCACCTGCAACACGTTTTTTCGAAAATTTCAAGACATCAACTGCACGATCAACTGGCAAACCGCGAACCAAATCGCAAACCAGATTCAGCTTTTGATGGCTGACGCGAATCATTTTATTAAATGCGCGTACTTGATTTTCTTTAATTCCATATCTTGCTGTCATAACTTACCACCCTATATTATTTTTTGCCTGCTGCGGCTTTTTTATTTGCGGCGTGACCCTTAAATGTACGTGTTGGTGCAAATTCGCCCAATTTATGACCAATCATATCTTCTACGATTGAAACAGGGATAAATTTGTTACCATTGTGAACATCAAAAGTCAATCCAACCATCGATGGCACGATTGTGCTGTTACGTGACCATGTCTTAATTGGTTTACGGTCATCTGTTTCATTTGCCTTCGCTACTTTCTTCAAAACAGAAGGATGAACATAAGGACCTTTCCATACTGAACGAGACATCATTTACTCCGTTTATTTATTATTATTTCTTTTTCGCCAAATGTCTGCTGCGAATAATCATCTTAGCAGTACGTTTATTGCTACGGGTACGATATCCCTTGGCTGGAATACCTGTACGTGATACCGGTTCGTGGCCCTT
>JAZRJG010000007.1:0-28302 GCA_045645725.1 Candidatus Enterousia sp.
GGGGTGGGGGCTGCGCCGGCGGGGGCGGCGGGTGCTACGGGTATCAGTGCTCTTCTTTCCTCGGCGGCATCGGCGACAGTAGGGGCAGCGGCATCGGCGGCGGGGGCGGCGGCGTCTGCGTCTGTAATTGCAGCAGGTGGGTCGACAATTGCAGCGTTTTCGGCTGCGATGTCTGCTGGGATGGTGGCTGGATATGCTACTGTGGCTGCGGGGACGATTGTGGGTGCGGGATTGGCGGCCGGTGGTGTTGCCGGGGCGGTTGCGATGGGACGTGCAGCCAATGCTTCGGTAAATGAAACGCCGCGTTTTTACACCGAAGCCGATTTGAAAGGTACATATGAATTAAAGCAATGGAATTATCGTGAAACGGTTGAAACAAAGTTTGATGTGGATACATTTGTGTGTGAAAAATGTGTCACAACACAAAATTGTTCCGATCCACGTAATCCTATGTTCGGGAAAAAGAATTGTAAAAATTGGGGCAAAAAGAAAACAACGTGTTCCGATATTCAATTCTGATAAAAAATGTCGCCAAATGGCGACATTTTTTATTTAGATTTTGTACGGGACAATATGCTTAATAATGCGCATATAGTATCCGACCATACAGATGGTTCGTTTAGCATACGTTCTTCGCGTATGGCCGCATATGCCAATTTGTCGTTGATGTAACGTTGGCTTTCTGAAATGCTGGCGTCCATTGGTGGACAAATGTCTATTGAACGAATTTCTGTCATGTTATTCCTTTGTTTTTACCGATTCGTGGTGGTGATTATACCACTTCGGTTACGGCGCGCAAGGCCCCGTCACGTGATAATTGAACAACACGGATTTTTTTCTTCATTTCTGAAATAAGGTCGGCCCGATCGTATGCCGGTTGGGTGTGTAATATGCGGTCCGCGAATGCAGCATAGGCGGCTTCGGCACTTTCGGCATGAATTGTCGTGTAAAAGTGTTCGTGGCCCGTGCCCAACATTTCCCACAGTACAGATGCGTTGTCGGTTGATATTTCACCGCCTATAATCACGTCGGGTGTCATACGAACAACCAAGTCCAACAGGCGTGCATAGTTAAAATCATTGGTTTGTTCGGTTCGTGATAAAACAAAGTGAACACGGTTTGCCTGAGGTACGCGGATTTCACGTGCGTCTTCGACCGTTATGACACGACTGTTTTTATCAATCAATGTCAGCATATGGTTCAAAAATGTTGTTTTACCCGTTGCGGTTGCGCCACTGATTAAAATGGGACTGCCGTCATTGATGGCGGTCATTAAGCGTTCGTATGGGTCGTCGGGACGTTCTTTTAATCGTGGATTGACCTTTAATAATTCTTGTCCGCGTTTCAGGTGATAGTTTTCAAAACTGGTGCTGGGGGCGCCACCGCCACGTATGTTCATTGCCACGCCACCCGTTACATCGTTTTCGTCGTATTGTACGTTTGGGCCGGCAATGGCGGTAAAACGGTGATTGCCGGGCAGGGTTGCATAAACCACCGGTATGCCGTGCACCGGATTAAATGGTCGTTCGTAAATGTTGGCGACCGTGTGAATTAAATCAACCAGATATTGTTTGCTTAATACATCGGCTTTGTATGAAACCCACGGAATGCGTGCGCCGTGCAGACGCATCCATACTTCGCCGGCGTGATTTATGGCGATTTCTTCTACGAACGATGGTTTGTAGAATTCTTCCAACGGTTTTAACAAAGATTCTAATACAACATTTGGCATCAGGTTAATTTTATCATAAATCGTGTCTTGAATCAAAATAGTTTATTTGTTAAAATATAAAAAAAGAGAGAAAGAATATGAAAAGAACTTGTTTGTTTATGCTGTTGGGTGGATTGGTGATGGCGGGGTGCACCAATGGTGTCGATGCGCCATATAATCAGCAGGATTTTGCCCAAGGTGGGGCGGATGCGCCACTGTACAATGAACGGACCAGTGCTTTTTTGCAATCTGATAATCAATATTCTAATATCGATTCGTATAAACCGAAAACAGATGCGGAAAAAGAACAAAACAGTAACCGTTGGAATACGTCACGTATGGAAACCAGATGGCAAGAATACAAAGGCGCAATGGTACGTGTCCAAATTCTGTTGGGGAATACCGATTTGCGTGAAATGCGCCTGCGTTTGATGCAAAATGCCGATGGTATGGATATTGATGGGGATTCGCGTACCGTTTTGGCCGCGGTTGCAGATTTTGAAATGAAGCGTGTTTGTGGGCGTAATGC
Organism: Candidatus Enterousia sp.; assembly: GCA_045645725.1. GTDB lineage: Bacteria > Pseudomonadota > Alphaproteobacteria > Rs-D84 > Rs-D84 > Enterousia. The sequence continues at coordinate 2,241 of JAZRJG010000007.1, forward strand.
GGACAGCATCGTTTTGGTGTATGACCGTCCGTCATTCGATGTGATGCGTCCAACGCCTTATTTTGATTACAGAATCGAAGCCGAAGGTGCAACTATGCGTGAATATGGTTTCAGATGCGTTTACAATAATTAACAAAAAAACAAGAAAGGGAAAAACATGAAAAAATTAGTATCTGTTGTTGGTGTGTTGGCGGCTTTGGGCTTGGCGGCATGTGATAAAAATGAAGTTGCAAAAGCAGGTGATACGGTTGTTATCAACTTTGCAGGATTTTTGGATGGTGTTCAATTCCCAGGTGGTACAGCAGAAAACTTCCCATTGGAGTTGGGCAGTGGCCAATTTGTTCCAGGGTTTGAAGATCAAGTTATCGGTATGTCCGAAGGTGAAGAACGTGATGTTAATATCACTTTCCCAGAAGAATATGTTCCAGAATTGGCGGGTAAATCCGTTGTGTTCAAAGTAACATTGGTTGATATTGTTGAAAAATAATATTGATATGGATAATAAAAAACGGGGTTTTGCCCCGTTTTTTTTTTATTTGTTGTTTTTTTGTTTACATTACAAAATCTTCGCCAAGGTAAACTTTCTTTACCATTTCGTCTTGGACGATTTCGGATGTTGTGCCGTGTTTTAATATTTTTCCGTCATGTAAAACATAACTGCGGTCGGTAATGCCCAATGTTTCGCGTACATTATGGTCGGTGATAATTACGCCCAGACCGCGATTTTTTAATTGTGATACCAAACTGCGGATTTCGTTCACGGCAATTGGGTCGATTCCGGCAAAAGGTTCGTCTAATAATATGAATTTTGGGTCGTTTGCCAATGCTCGTGCGATTTCTACGCGACGGCGTTCGCCACCCGACAGTGCGGTTGCGGGACTGCGACGCAGGGATGTGATGGAAAACTCTTCTAATAAAGAATCCAATTTCTTTTTACGTTTTTTGCGATCTGGTTCTACGACTTCCAATATTGCCATAATGTTTTGTTCAACGGTCAAGCCGCGGAATACACTGTTTTCTTGGGGCAGATATCCGATGTGCAGACGTGCCCTTTGGTAAAATGGTAGATGTGTTATGTCTTGGGAATTTAAGAATATTTGACCGCCGGTTGCCGCCAATTGTCCCGTTATGCAATAAAAAGCAGTTGTTTTTCCCGCGCCGTTTGGCCCCAACAGGCCGACCGATTCGCCTTGGCGGGCAATCATAGATATGTCTTTGATAACCATACGTTTGCCGTATGTTTTTGATAAGTGTTCAATGCGTAATACAGATTGTTTCATAATTTAATCACCAATTCATCTGTTCTGATTTTGTCGCCATTGCTGGAATCGACGCGTACGTTTCCAATCAGGTTTATTCTTTTTGCAGTGCGGTTGTATTGTCCGGTATTAGCGGTTATGTTGTCAACAATTTTTTGGCCGTTGGATGTGCGACTGGTCGTGCCGGAAATGGATTCCAAAAAGATGATGTCCGGATTGTTGTATTCTTGGTATCCGGTTTTTGCCTTTATCTTAAATGGTTCGCCGTTTTTGTCGGTGCCGACAAATGCCGCGTTGGTCATTTTGAATTGGTTGCTGACGATATCTGTCATATTGATGGCGGATATTGGTGTCCATAATAATTGTTTGGTAAACAAAGAACCGGCCGCCAGTGCCGCAATCATAACAACACCCCAACTGGTAAAAAAGAACTGCCACAGACGCTTTAGGCGTTTGTGTCGTGTTATAATAATAAAATTCCGTTTGTTGGGTTGCATATGCGTTAGTTTAACCTGCATATTAATAAAAAGCAATTTTTATATTTTGTTAGTTAAAATTTTATGTTATAATGTCGGATAAGAGAGATGAAGACAAAATTTCTGATATTTGCATCTGTGTTGTGCGCGATTCACGGAATGGCGGGGGCGGTTACTATTAAAAAAGCGGCGCCGGTATCCACACAAAAAAAAGAGTTTATGGACAGTGGGTCTTCTTTGTTGCCGGGGGTTATAAACTTGGTGTCCAGTGTTCAGCAAATTACACAGCAAAACAAAGCATTAAAAGCAGAGTGTGTCCCAAGCAGCAGCGATATAAGTTTTGTTAATAAAATGATAAAAGAGTGGGCCAAGACCGGTGCGCAGGATTCGACATCTGCATGGGGTGCGTTGGGTGGTGAAGGTAAGAAGTGTCCAGGTGGTCAGGTAACTTATGCGAACACGGTTCAGTCGACCATGGGGGAATTTAATAACGCCAATATATGTTATGACTCTTTTGATGGGGCCGAAGATAGGGGGACTGTGTGGGCGGGTATGCCCAAGGCGGGTATTGCATCATACTGTGACGATGGAATAAATGTGTCGGGGTGTGCGGAAAAGCATAGAAAGACAACGTCTAATATTTACGAAATTTTTGCTTTGGTTACTTTTGAAGAGAAGGATTATACCGCGGAAGAGTTGGCCCAAAGGACAAAATTGAACGAAAAAATGGAAAAGTGTGCGCCAGCCAAATTGAAAGCCAGACAGACCGAAGCAGTGGCGGGTTTTGTTAATCAAACACTGGGGTCGGTTGGTTCAAAGGTTGGTACTGCAAACTTGATGGAAAGTGTTTCTGGATTGGTGGGCAGTATGGGTGGTGGTGCAAATGGTGTTCTGCAATCTGTGTCGGGAATCGCCCAAGGATTGTTGATGAAGGAGTAATGTTTTATCGTTTTTCTGCTTTACATGGGTTGTGAAAAATGCGTATAATAAAGACATTATTAATAATGAAGGAAAGAATATATGAAAAATAAATCTGATGTGGCCACATGGGTTATTTCGCGTATTTTACTGTTGACGGGCGTTGTTGCGTTGACGGCGTGTGCGCGTACGGCAAATGATGATGCGTATGCTCCGGTATTGACGCCGACGGTTGATTATGTGGAATCGTTGGATGTTTATTCGGCGCCACATAAAGATTCTTTCTTGAATCAATTGGCGATGAATTATCGTTCGTATGCAATCTATAACGCGCGTACCAGTGGTTATGCCGATATGGGTGAATTATTCGCAAATAAAGCCGTGGCGGCTTTTTCGGGTGATACACCATTGCCGGAAAATATGGAAAATTGGCCCGTAGAAAATGAACAGGAAGCGTTTGAATTATATACGGCATATAATGAATTGGTCGGTTTGTTGCGCGATGATGGTGCGTCATTAAATCCAGAATTAATGGCCGAAGCACAGGCGAAATTTGATTGTTGGTTGTCGGCAACTGCATCGGGGCAGGCATCGACCGCAGACCAATGTCGTGGCAGATTTGAAAAAACAATGGCGGTGTTACAGGATGCAGCCGGCGGTGAAATTGTGTCGCATACGGAAACCAGTGTTGTTTCAGAAGGCGATATGGTGATTGAAACCATTGCGGCGCAATCAAAACAAAAAAGTATGCAATATTATCCAGAAACACGTAATATGCGTACGATGCGTGGTGCGACATCTGCACGTGAAGGTGTGATTGTTGTTAATAATGTTAATGTGCCAGAGCATTTGATTAATCCTGTGCCGGTTCAACCGATGGTATTTAACCAAAATATATATGGCGGGGATAAATCTGTTACAAAAAGTTCTAATGATAACAGTGTGAAAAACAGTGGCAATTCGTTCAGCGCGAAATGCAATGTGGAAAATTCAAACTGTGATGCACAACAGCATGAATGTTCGCATGGTGATACAAACTGTCAAAATGCGCCGGCAGTTGCGGTTGTGATAACAGAAAAAGAACAACCTGTGCCAACATGTCCGGCATGCGCGGATTGTCCAACGTGTCCGGAATGTGCGGCCTGTGAACCAATCCCAATGGTCAGTGAAGAATTGGTTACACGTGAAGAATTTGTTAATATGATGATGGCTATGCGTGCAGAATTGGCCGCAATTAATTCCAGATTGGATCAGATTCAGGCCACTGTGGGTGAAAAAACCATGATAAAAGTGCAACAGATTCCATTGGAACCAAAGCAGCACGTTATGGAAGAAGTTTTTGAAATTCGCTTTGATTTTAATAAAGCAACAATTAAGCCAGAATATCAAGAGTTGATTCAAAAATTGGCATCTGCAACCCAGGAAAACAAAAACATAAAAGTTTCTGTTGTAGGACATACGGATACGTCAGGTAACCAGAATTATAATTATGCGTTGGGTGGTCGTCGTGCCGAAGCAGTTCAGAAAATGTTGATTAAATACGGTATCCCAGCCAGTCAGATTGTCGCCGTATCGGCGGGTGAAGAAGATTTGGCGGTTCCAACACCCGATAACACACCAAATGCGGACAATCGTCGTGTGCGTGTGGTAAAAGAGGTTCACTATACCGAAGAGCCAAAACCTGTTCCGATGGAAATTACGGTTGAAGAATATTCCGCGGAAAAGTGTGGTGAATACGGTTGTCAGTAAAAAATTGTCGATTAAAACACTTGACAAAAAGTTTTTGTTGGTGTATGTTGTCGGCGTCAGAGAGATGTTTTGAAAAGAGGCATTTGAAATGACTGATATGGTAAAGGACTTTAATAATGCGGAGCAGTTGGTGAGTGCACGTGCTGCGGCCGCACAAGATGCCCGTGTTCCAATGAATTTGGCAGCAATCTTTGGAAGTTTGGGTATCAATGTACGCAATACCAAAAACGATAATGGTTTATAGGTTTTAATTGCGAACCAGATGTGTTTTTGACCCCATGTGACGTATGTCGCGTGGGGTTTTCTGGTCTTTTATTGTGTGGGTGGGTTGACAAATGCCGTGTTGGATGCTATATGTTTAATGGTCAGTAAAGGTTTTAGATATGAAAACATTTAAAATTACAAAGGTTGAATATTCTAGTTTGGGACAAACTTTGTCTGTGGTTGAAGATAATCAGACAGGTGGTAAGCAGATTGTTAAACACGCTGCGTTGTATCCATTATTGGTCCCGGGGGTTGTTTTTCATGAAGCGTATGACAGACATACGGGTAAATGTCCGGTTGCAACGATTTATGAATTAACGGCAAAACCACACGTCACACTGTATGGTATTGACACAGAAGGTGAAATTAAATATTTCTATGATCGTTTGACATTTAAAGACGCCGGTTTCTTAAGGGCAAAAGTATCACAGGCGTTGCGTGCACGTGATGTTTTCGTTTCTATGGATTCGGCATCTGATTTGCGTACACTGATAGAAATTCAGCAGAAGGAATATAATAAAATTTGTGGCAGATGATAAATTAAAAAATTTTATCATTTGCTGTCTTGCACGGTTGATAAAACCGTGCTATTATTTTTCCGTATGGCTTAAAATATAAAGGTAATATTATGTCTGAAAAATTGTTTGATATGTTACAAGAACGCGGCTTCGTCAAAGATATGACACACCCAGAACAAATTAAAAATTTATTAAACAGTGATAAAAAAATAACGTTCTATTTGGGGATTGATCCAACCGCAGACAGTTTACATATTGGACATTTCTTTGCGTTGCGTATGTTTCGTCATCTGCAAAATGCCGGTCATCGCGGTATTTTGGTTATTGGTGGCGCGACGTCTTTGGTGGGTGACCCAACGGGCAAATCAGATATGCGTAAAATGTTGACCAAAGATCAGGTTCAGCATAATTTTGAAGAAGTAAAAGCATTGGCACGTAATTTTGTATTGCCGGATACGGAAATCGTAAATAATGCGGATTGGATTAATAAATTTACATATGTGGATTTTATGCGTTTGGTCTGTGTGCATTTCAATGTGAACACAATGTTGGCCAGTGAAGCGTACGCACGTCGTCGTGAAAATGGTGGTTTGACGTTCTTGGAAATGGGATATATGCCAATGCAGGCATACGATTTTGTTCATTTGCACGATGAAATGGGCTGTGTTTTGGAAATCGGGGGCAGTGACCAATGGGGTAATATTGTTGCCGGTACAGAATTGTTCCGCAAAATGAATATTGAACAAGGTAAAGAAAAATCAGAAATCTATGGTTTGACATCGCCTTTGTTAATGACGGCCGATGGCAAAAAAATGGGTAAAACCGAAAAAGGTACTTTGTGGGTTGCCCGTGATAAAACAACACCGTTCGATTTTTATCAATATTTCTATAATACTGCGGATGAAAATACTGAATTGTTGTTGGCATTGTTTACAGATATTCCGATGGATGAAGTTAAACAGATGTGCGCGAATGATATTATTGCGGCAAAACGTCGTATGGCATTTGAAATTACCAAATTAATCCATGGGGAACAATTGGCAAATGAAGCGGTGGAAACCGCAGCGGCACTGTTTGCCGGTGGGGTCAATATGGATAACGTCCCAAGTGTTGAAATGGATTTGGTGGATGATATGCCGATTTTGGATTTCTTGGTTGCGACGGGATTGTTCCCATCTAAATCCGAAGCACGCCGTATGGTCGAGCAGGGCGGTGTTCAAATCGATGGTAATAAAATCACAGATATTCGTGCGGTTGTAAATGTAACCGATGCGGTTATGGTACAGAAAGGTAAAAAAACATTTTTGAAAGTGATAAGAAAATAATGAAGAAAATAATCGCGATTATTTCTTTGTTGTTTTGGGTTGCTGGTCCCGCTGTGGGGGCCAGTGAACTGTCAAAAATTAATGCCCAGATTAAGCAGACCGAACAGCAGAATAAAAAGTTGGAACAACAGGTAAAAACCTCGGATAAAGAGGTGTCTAAAACCAAAAAAGATTTGGTGCGGGCCGCAGATAAGGTCAGTTCTTTGGAAGACCAGCGTACAGCCATGGCAAAAAAAATTGCCGAATTGGATGATAAACGCGAAAAGATAACAAAAGAAATGGAAAAAAATCGTGGGCGTATTTCTGATGCGGCGTCGGGGGTATTGTTCGTCGCGTCAAATCCCGGGTTCAATACAAATGATATGCGTGATTATGTTTTAATGGCGTCCGTTTTGACCGGTGTGGCGGAACGATTAGATGCAGAAATAGAACATGCACATAATCAGGTTAAAGAGTTGGGAAAAATTCGTGATGCGCGCGCAATAGAAAAAGAAAAGTTAGACAGAACTGCAAAAAAATATACAAAAGAAAAAAATAAGTTGGATGATTTGTTGCGTACACGCAGCGCGCAAAATAAAAAGTTAAAAGATCAACATTCGGCACTGAAAAAAAAGCTACGTGAATTGTCGGCCCGTGCAAAAAGTATTTCTGAATTGTCGGCGGGCGTGGGCAGTTCCCAAATGTCTGCGGATTCGCATTTTTCGCGTCGTAAATTGAATTTGCCGGTGCGTGGGCGTGTTGTGACACGATTTGCAGAAAAAACAGCACTGGGGTTGGTTTCGGACGGTTGGCGTATTCGCACGCGTGGTGATGCTTTGGTTATGGCGCCTGCGGATGGGGTGGTGAAATTTGCCGATGGATTCCGGGGGTTTGGTAAAGTTGTAATTATGTCGCATAAAAATGGATATAATACCGTTATGACAAATTTGGGCAGCATTGATGTTATGTTGTCCCAAGAAGTTTTGGCGGGTGAACCGATTGGCCGTATGGATTCCGATAAGCCCGAGATGTATTTAGAGGTTCGACGTGGTAATAAAGCCGTAGATCCCGCCAGATTATTCAAAGAGCAATAAAAAATGGGCAAATTGCCCATTTTTATTTTGTTTTTTGATATTGTTTATATCGGATACAGCCAACCAAATTGCACATGTCTTGTTGTGGGTAAATTGTCATTGTTCGTTTGATTGTTTCGCATGGATGGTTTGTTAAATTGCACATAATACAACCATCGTCGATGCGATATGCGTAATGCGTTTTGGGTGCTGTTGGTACAAGGGTGTGTTTAATTTCGCCGATGGATTTTCCGGCGCGTAACCCATTTACACATTTGACAATATCTTCTGCGGTTTTTATTTCTTCGGCCAAAACATCGGGGATTCTGACGCGACACATACGTTCTGTTTGTGTCAGAATGTCAATTTTATCCAAAGAATCCAATCCCAAATCGTCTGACAGGTTTGTGTTTAATTTGTCCACCTTGCATCCGTTGTATGTTTTTTCAATGATTTTGCAAATTATTTTTTCTGTATTCATATTATATACCTTGGTATTTTGTGCGCACGCAACAATAGTATCATAAATGATATGTGTCAAGTTTTCTGTTGCGCTCTTTGGATTATCGTTGGGAACTGGATTTGAAAACGCTTTCGATATATTGAATTTTGTCCAACTGTTCGTGAATAAAGTTAACTTTATTCAGGTTGTTGGCAATACCTTTTTCGCCTTTTGGGGTGGTGCGCAGGTCGTCGGATGCTTTGATGATGCGGCGTAATAATGCAACCAATATGCGGTATTTCATTATGTTGCGCAGATTTGGATTGCGGGCCCCAGGCATTGGGTATAATTCTTTGTTGTGTAATTTCATGTATGCTTCATAAACCGGATTATATATGTCTAATTCGATTTGAATTGGGCCAAAAATGTCGCGATATATAAAGTGATAATCGGCTTCGGCAAAGTCGATAAATGACAGGGTGCTGGATTTCGGGTCGTATAATACGTTGCCTGAATTCAAATCCCCGTGTGACCATGCCAATCGTGTTTCGTATTCAAATGTGCCAATGGCGTCACGAATTTGTCCCAAAAATTTGACATCTTCGGTTTTGAACCATTTTGACATTTTGGTTTCTACAAATGTGTCTAAGCGACTGAATTTCAAATCTTCGGATATTTTATGGATTGTGATGTCGCCAATTGGGCGGATTTCATTCATATCAACTAAAAATGATGCGATGCCGTCGATAATTTCATATCTTTGACGTTGGGGCAATGTTCTGAATAATTCGGCGGTTAAGTGTTCGCCGGGGGCGCGTTCTTCCAATAATTGATATTCATCATCTTTGATGTATGTCATTTGTGGAATATTGTAACGTGGGTTGCCAACGGCGGAAATGTTATCGATGACTTCTTTGGTTTTGTGCTGTTTTTTCAGCCAATCTTCACGTGCGGCATCGCCCAGTGTCGGCAAAGGCCGTTTCATTACGAATTTTGGCCCAAAGTCCGAAATGTATGTTTCGCGTCCGTGGATAAGAGGTTGTGTTACTTTGTTCATTTTGCAAATGGTTTTGTGTTGTTTCTTATTACTGTGATAATGTCACGTTGTGTGCGCAACATTGATTCCAACATATATTTTGTATATTTTTCTGTGTCGCCATCCAAATTTGCACGAATAGATTCCATGTATTCTGCTTTATCGGTTGGGGCGTCGAAAATAATAGGTGTGTATCCGTTTTTTATCAAGAACCAATTCATTATCAATCGGGCGGTACGTTTGTTAAAGTCACGGAATGCTTGTGCTTCAATCAAATCGCTGTGTGTTTCGATTGCACGGATAACTGTGTGCGTATTTGCGGCATAGTTCGCAGACATTTTATATGTTGCATCCTCGATTTTGTATAATATTTTGGGGAATGATGGGGATTGGCGACGCAATGCGTATGAATTATTTGTGCGATAAATGCCACCTTCGGTATTTTCTGTATTTTTGCACAGATTTTTATGGATGTCACGGATTGCATAGCTGTCCAATATAGTGTCCGCGGGTGCAGATAAGATGAAGTCCCATGTATTGCGGATATTGTCGATATTGGTATAGTCAATATCAACTTTGCTGGAATCCAAAGACGATTTGTTCGGATGCAATATTTTTGCTTCGGTTCCGGTCATGTCTTTGATAAAACTGATGAACTTTACGCGGTTTATGTCCGAAAATGCCATTCCGGCGATTGGCTTCAGTTTATCAATTTCTGATAACAATTCGTTTATAGTTTTCATGGCTTAATCCATTGCTTTGTTACTATAATTATAGTCCATAAATAAAATTTGTCAAGATTTTATCTGATTTCATATTTTCTTTTATAAATTTGATGTTGAACGATGTTGGGATTTGTTTTATGTTTGTTTCTGATAAACAAAGGGGAAAGGTAATGTTCAAGAATTTATTGTTTTTTATGGCTTTGGTTGTGCCGGTGGTGGATTGTATGGCGGCGCCCAAAAAACAGAAAAAGGAAGAACCTGTTGTTCATTTAACCGATAAGCAGATTTATGAAGAATTAAAAAAGTTGGCTTTGGTCTTTGAAGTGGCGCGCGCGAATTTTGTGGAAGAGGCCGATGAAAAAAAGATGTTAGAGGCCGCAATGAACGGTATGTTGGGGGCTTTGGATCCGCATTCGTCTTATTTGTCCGAGGATGATTTCAAAGAATTCAGTGAAAAATCACATGGCGAATTTGGTGGTTTGGGTATTCAGATAACCAGTGACCGTGGTGCCGTACGTGTTATTTCCCCAATCGATGATACACCGGCGGACAAAGCGGGTATCAAAGCGGGGGATTATATTACACATATTGATGGCGAGCAGGTCTTTGATTTGACTTTGAATCAGGCGGTAAAGAAAATGAAAGGGCGCCCAGGGACCAAAGTGAAATTAACAATTGTTTCCGATGATGGCGAATCGAAAACTTTGACGTTAAAACGTGATGTTATCAAAGTTAAATCAATCAAGTTCGATGATAAAGTGTTGGCAGATGCCGATCCGGAAGATAAAGAAACGCCAAAAATTGGCTATGTTCGAATTTCGGATTTTGGTGCAACGACGGCACGTGATTTGAAAGATGCTTTGACCAAGTTAGAGAAAAAGGATGTTGTCGGCTATGTTGTTGATGTGCGTAATAATCCGGGGGGGTATTTGACCGCCGCCATAGAGGTTTCAGATGCGTTTTTGGATGCCGGTGAAATTGTATCTACACGTGGTAAAGATGAATTTGATATTGAACGTGTGTTCGCAAAATCTGGTGATATGGTAAATGGCAAACCGGTTGTCGTGCTGATTAACCATGGGTCTGCGTCTGCATCTGAAATTGTGGCGGGGGCTTTGCAGGATAATGGTCGTGGATTGGTTATGGGGTCGCAATCATTTGGTAAAGGCAGTGTGCAACAGCAAAAGCCATTGGGGGATGGTACGGCAATTCATATTACGATTGCGCGTTATTATACCCCATCGGGTCGTTCAATTCAAAATGAAGGTATCACGCCCGATGTAGAAGTGTTGCATTCAAAAGTTGAAGTTTTAGAGAAAAAAGAAAGTATGTATTCCGAAGCGTCGTTCAAGAATTCTTTGAAGAACGACAAGGCCAAGAAAAAAGACAAAAAGAAATCGGATAAAGACGATGATGAGTCGGATGAAGAAACGCCATATGAAGAATTGACGGATGAAGAAAAAGATGCGCGCGATTATCAATTGCAACGCGCAATGGAAATGGTAATTGCAATGTCAAAAATGCAAGAACGCGCCAATACGGTGTCATTAGATGTGGTGTTGGATGATGTTGTGGAATCTGAAACAGAAAAAACCAAAGATTCAAAAAAATAAAAAACGGGGTAAAATCCCCGTTTTTTTATCGATGATGGTCACACAGTTTTGCAATTTGTCGTGCTTTTTTTATTGCTTCGATATCGCTGAAAGTATAGATATCTAATGTTTTTATGACCTGATCGTTTTCATCGATGTATGATCTGATTTCACAGTTACCGATTTTTGGAAGGTATCTGTGACCACGAACCTTGGTTGCGCCAAGTTCGCAGTATTTATCACAGCCATCGCATTTTTTTATGTGTTTTTTGGTAATTTGTTCGAACATATTGATACCTGTTGTTTTTATTTGCTTTTTTGTTGGTTATTATTTATATAGCACAAAACGTCGTGTTTGTCAATAGGTGCTGTTATTATAATTCTTGCGTTGATTACTTTTTGGGGGTATGATATTCGGGATAAAAACAGTATTAAGGATGTATCATGGTATCAAAGTTGATTGTTGATGGAAACTGGGCGGCGGCAGATGTCGCATATAGATGTGTCGATTTTGCGGCGATTTATCCAATTACCCCAAGTAGTACAATGGGTGAATTGGCCGATGAATGGTCGTTCCAACATAAAAAGAATATTTGGGGGGCAATGCCCGAAATTATTGAAATGCAATCTGAAGCCGGTGCGGCCGGTGCAATGCACGGTGCGTTACAGATGGGGGCGTTGGCGACAACATTTACCGCATCCCAAGGTTTGTTGTTGATGATTCCAAATATGTATAAAATTGCGGGTGAACAAACACCATTTGTTATGCATGTGGCGGCACGTGCGCTGGCGACACACGCATTGTCTATCTTTGGTGACCACAGTGACGTTATGTCGGTGCGTTCAACGGGTTTTGCAATGTTGTCGTCACATAACGTGCAACAGGCCCACGATATGGCGGCCATTGCGCATGCGGCAACTTTGCGCAGTCGTGTGCCATTCTTGCACTTCTTTGATGGTTTTCGTACCAGTCACGAAGAATCACGTTTAACGCGTATTGATGATGATGTGTTGCGTGAAATGATTCCTGAATCTTTGGTCTTGGAAAACAGGGCGCGTGGTATGACACCGGATAATCCAACAATTCGCGGTACAGCACAAAATCCAGATGTGTATTTCCAAGGTCGCGAAGCAGCAAACCCATTGTACGTAAAAACACCACAAATTGTACAAGATATGATGGATAAATTCGCCGAATTGACGGGACGTCGTTATAATTTGGTGGACTATGTGGGCGATGAAAATGCCGAAAATGTCATTGTCGCAATGGGCAGTGCCGTTGATACCATAGAAGAAACTTTGGCGCATTTGCCGGCGGGATTGGGGCTTGTAAAAGTGCATTTGTATCGTCCGTTCCCTGTGGATGCGTTTTTGAACGCTTTGCCAAAGACTGTAAAACGTATTGCGGTTTTGGATAGAACCAAAGAACCGGGCAGCATCGGTGAACCATTATACCAAGATGTAAAATCCGTCGTTGGTGATGGTGTACAGGTGTTTGGTGGACGATATGGTTTGGGATCCAAAGAATTTAAGCCACGTGATGTCAAAGCGGTTTTTGAAAATTTAATGCGTGGCACATTAACACATAATTTTACAGTGGGTATTGATGATGATTTGATGGGATTGTCGTTAAAGACAGATCCGGCATTTTCGGTCGAAGATCCGAACTTTAAGACCGCTGTATTATATGGTATCGGCAGTGATGGTACCGTTGGGGCGGTTAAAAATATTGTAAAGATTGTTGGTGAAAATTCTGATTTATATCCACAATCGTATGCGGTGTACGATTCGAAAAAATCTGGTGGTTTGACGGCGTCGCATATCAGATTTTCAGATGCGCCAATTAAAAGCCAATATTTGGTAGAAGTTGCAGATTTTATCAGTGTTTCGAACTTTATGATTGCACAGCGTTTTGATGTGTTTACCGGTTTGCGTGCGGGTGGAACGGTTATGATTAATACGTCCATGGCACCGGATGTGGCATTTGCGAATTTGCCACGTGATGTCCAAGAACATTTGATACGTATTCGCGCAAATGTATATTTCTTGGATGCGAATCGTGCAGCAGCCGAATTGGGGCTGGGCAATCGTATTAATACGTTTATTATGTTGAACTTCTTTAATTTGACACACGTTATTGATCCGGATGTGGCCGCGCAAAGTGCCAAAGTTGCAATTGAAAAGACATATAAAAAGAAGGGTATGGATGTTGTGGCGGCAAACTGGGCGGCGGTTGATAAAGCAGCAGAATTTTTGCATAAATACAATGTTCCATCGTCGGTGTCGAATTTTGCACCGGATTTTGTGCCGGCTATGACCGAAGAAGCGCCGGCGGAAATTGCAGGTACTTTGGGTGAAATGGCGGCGCAACGTGGCGATGCAATACCGGTGTCCAGATTCCGTGTCGATGGACCGTTTGGTGGTGGGCAATATCCGGTTGGTACATCAAAATATGAAAAACGTGCTATATCGGATAAAGTGGCGACCGTTGATATCGATAAATGTATCCAGTGTGGAAAATGTTCTATGCTGTGTCCACATGCGGTTATTCGTATCAAGGCATTAACAGAAGACCAAGTTGCAGATGCGCGTGCCAAAGGTATTCGTGTTGTTCCAATGAAAACACCGGAATTGGGGCCAAATATGTATTTCACAATTAATATTTCGCCTGCGGATTGTACGGGATGTAATATTTGTGTAAAGAATTGTCCGGTTGGTGCGCTGTCTATGGCACCGGCGCGTGATGTTATAGCGGAACAACAGGCCGCATTTAATGCCGCGGAAAAGTTGCCGGATATTGAACGTGAAAAATTGAATTTGAATATTCCAAAGCATGTTGAATTGTTGCCGCACTATTTTGAATTTCCGGGTGCGTGCGCGGGGTGTGGTGAAACGCCATATGTAAAATTGTTGTCGCATCTGTTTGGTGATCGTATGGTTGTTGCAAATGCGACGGGGTGTTCATCAATCTATGGGGCGAATTTGCCGACGACACCTTGGACCCGTGATGGGGCGGGTCGTGGTCCGGCGTGGTCAAATTCATTGTTTGAAGATAATGCAGAATATGGTTTGGGTATGCGTTTGGCATTGAATCAAAAACGTGCAAACTTAAAAGCGTTATTGTTCGAATTGGGAATTGAAAATGTAGAAGGTTTGTTTGACGAAATTGATTCGGCCAAACAACGTGAAATAGAATCCGAACTGCGTAAACGTTTGGCGAAAATCGACGGGCCACGTGCCAGATTGGCCGAAAGTTTGGTCGGTGAAATGGTTGATAAAGCCGTTTGGATTATTGGTGGTGACGGTTGGGCATACGATATTGGATATGGTGGTTTGGATCATATATTGCACAGTGGTGAAAATGTGAATGTTTTGGTTTTGGATACCGAAGGTTATTCAAATACCGGTGGTCAACAATCCAAATCCACACCATTTGGTGCCAGTATGAAGTTTGCAATCGGCGGAAAAAATCATGCAAAGAAAGATTTGGGTATGATTGCGATGATGTCGGGTGCATATGTTGCGCAAATCGCAATGGGTGCCAATCAGGTTCAGGCGATTCGTGCATTCCGTGAAGCAGCATCTTTTGATGGGCCATCTATTATTTTGGCGTATGCGCCATGTATCGCACATGGTTTTGCATTACAAAATGGGGTTGAACATCAAATGCAGATGGTGCAAACCGGTGCATGGCCTTTGTTCCGATTTGATCCACGTTTGATTGCGGCGGGTAAAAACCCATTGACTATGGATTCCAATATGGATAATCTGACGCCATTGGAAGATTTCTTGAAAACAGAATCCCGATTTGGCGCGGCGCGTGCAGCAAATCCACAGTTTAATAAACTGGTTGAATTGGCCAAGGCAAACAATTTATATAAAAGTGAATTGAAAAAACATATTGCCCAGTTCGCTGTGATGAATCAGCCGGTCGTCAAAGAAAATGGAGAAGGGTAGTATGAAGAACGTTGTTGCTGTGTTGATTGTATTGGTTGTGGCGGCGTGTACGTTTCAAACCAAACACCGTGGTTATGTCTTTCCGTCGGATTTGGAAGCCAAAGTGGCGGAAATTAAAACAACCGCCCAATTGGTTGAACAAATTGGTGCGCCCCAAGTCAAGACCATACATGGAAAACAGGTGTGGGTGTATTACGGTGTTGATGAAAATTATCGTGGGCCTTTGGCACCAACCTTTACAGATGAAACAGTTTTGTTGGTTTGGGTTGATGGGACACGTGTTGTGAAAACCCAAGTGTTGCATGACGTGGATTTGCCAGATGTCGAATTGGCCAAAGGCGAAACCCAGATTCCGGCCGCAATTGAATTAAATGCGTTGGAAGAATTGTTTAATAATATTGGGCGATTTAGTCCGGCCGGATTGGGGCAGTAATAAAAAAGCGTGCGTATGTTTAATCGCACGCTTTTTATCTTGTTATAAATCCGAATTTATTGTAAAATAAACTTATGATGAAGAAAGCATTAATTCTGTCTTTGTTTGCGTGTGTTGTGTCCGGTGTGGCGCATGCGGCGTTTACGTCGTGTGGTGTTGGCTATGTCTTGGTTGAATCGCGTAATAAAATCGATGGCATCCCCATCAAAGAATGTCAGAAGTTGTGGTGCCGTGATTTAGAAAATGGTAAAGCCATGGGGCGCGACGATAGGGCTAATTCGGGATATCAAATAACAGGCGCGCCGGTTGAATTGTGTGATGTGAATAATAACTGTGTTGAATGTTGGGGGGAACGTCGTTGGTGTGCGGGTGAAACGCGTGGTGTATGGAATCCGGAATATGGTGCGTACACACGTGGTGGTGATAATGCGACGTATCAGTCGTATCAAAAGGGGTCTTGCTTTGCATGGCGTTTGGAAAAACCGGATTGCGCATCGGGTGAAACGGCGATTTTGCAAAATGGAAAATGGGTTTGTGCGGTTGCTACCCAACAGGCCGAAGTTGGACGTGCGTCCGCGGTTCGTCGAACGGGGACTATGCGTCGCGTTTTGCGTTAATAATAAAAAAATGCCAAAATGTGGCATTTTTTTGTTGCTTTGATTTGTTTTTGTGCTTTTTTTATGGTATAATGTGCGGGACAGAGAGAATGGCAACCGTAAAGAGTTAGAAAAATGCCAAGTAAAAAATTGGATTTCAAAGCCGGTCAATATGTCGTTTACCCAACCCAAGGTGTGGGTAAATTGTTGCGTGTAGAAGAACAGACAATTGCCGATCAAAAAATAAAAATGTTGGTTATTGACTTTGAACGTAATCATATGGTGTTGCGTGTTCCGGTTGAACGTGCTGAAATTTCCGGATTACGTCCTTTGACAAGTGCCAAAAAAATGGATGAGGCCATTGCGTCTGCCAAAGGTAAGGCCGGTGCCAAACGTATGATTTGGGCCCGTCGTGCCGCCCAGTATGAAGAAAATATTAATTCGGGCGATCCTATGAAGTTGGCCGAGGTTGTACGTGATTTACAGCGTCGCAGTGCGGCGGATACTATGACGTTTTCTGCGCGTCAATTGTATTTGCGTGCTTTGGAACGTATGGCGCAAGAATTTGCTGTTTTGCATAAAATCGATTTGGATTCCGCGTCCGATAAGATAGAAGATATCTTGGGCGTGCCAAAAGAAATAGACCTGAACGCCGTCGAGGTGGACGAGGAAGAGTTAGAAGAAGATTAGTCAATCCCCCCCATTAAATATGGGGGGTTTTAATGTAAAATAATAAAATTCATATTTTTTCTTGATATATTGATTCTTTTTGATAATGTGAATTTTAATACACACAAAAAAAGGATATGTATATGAATAGCAAGAAAATGCCAAGTTTAAGTCGCGCCGAAGCGGAAAATTTATTGGATGCCCCATTTGACAGGGTTTTGGTCTATGATTTTCGTACGAATACATTAAATCGTTCCAATTATGCGGGACATCCTGTTTCTGTGCATGCGTTGTCTGATTATGCGCCTGCATTCAAACGTGATGTGGAATCAATGATTGATTTTGGTGGTCGCAAAGTTGTTATGGCGGCGGTTCAGGGCGTGCCAAATGTTTCTTGGAACGGAAAAAATCAATTTGTTAAATATCCATTAAACGAAGAAGAATCACAATGGGTCGTTGGTAATGTTATTGCATATAATCCCAAGACCGGTTTGTATGAAGCCAATCCAAATGGTTGGATGGGTATCGAAGTCAGACCGATTGTGTCCGAAGGTAAATATATCGCTTTGAACAGATTTTTGTTCCGTCTGTGGGCGCATGAACGTGAACGCCAAGCGTTTGTCGCACCATTTAAGACAAAATAAAATTTCCCCGTTTGGGGATTTTTTGTTGACAAATAAAAAATATACACTATATTGTTTTTGTCAATAAATGAGGCGATATGTCAGAGCAAGTGTATTATTGTACCCAAAGTGAATATAATGAACTGCAACAAGAGTTGCGGCGTATTCAGCGTTTGTTACAGAACGCTGTGATACGTGATGCGGGTGAATTTGCAAATGTTGAACCGTTGTCGGATGTGGAAATGATGTTGATGTTTGGGGCGCATTATCATTCGATTATGTATTATAATTTTGATGTGAATGCTGTTGGTTTGGGTATTCATTGGCAGAAAAAAAGTGCCGTTGAAGGTGGTTTGGGATGGCGTGATGTGCATAATGTACACAATGTTCCATTGGAAGAATATCAAACATTGAAAGCGGCCAGTAAAAATAACAGGTTTTTATTGTCGGATGAATCTGTGGCGGCTTGGGTTGTTGTACCTGTGACCCAGGCGGTGTATGAAACAGCCAAATTGGTTAATCCGGATACAGTGTTCAAGCGTGCCAGTTTAATCAGCAAACATGTGTTTGGATGCTATGTAATGCGTAATACGAAAACGGGCGAATTGCGTCGTGCGCCGTGGATAAAGTGTCCGTATAATCGCGACGTTTTGGCCAGTGATTGTTTATACGATGCATTAATGTGGGGCGTAAGGGACGTTGCGCGTTCTAAAAGTAAATAGGATTTGTGGGGTGTTGTATGGTGCAGCACAGAGAGAGGATGTAACAACATAAAAAAGGAAGTAATATGAAAAAATGTTTGATTGTTGGTTTGTGTGCTGCTATGGTTTTGGGCCCTGCGTCTGCGGCGGTAAAGTATACAGAAACAGAAACCGTTGTAACGGTTGAACGCGTGTCTGTAAATCGTGGATGTTGCGCGAAACGTTTTGCATCAAGTATCGATGTTCGTCCATGCGCCCGCAAAGCAGCAAAACCCGTACGTGTAAAAACACATACAGAAGTAATTGATCATTATCAGGTTTATCAACCGGTAACGGTATATCAACCAATGGGAACACAAATTGAACGTCGTGTTTTGCCGGTGAAAAACTGTAACAAATGTGGAGTGTAATAAATGAATAAAGTAAAAAAAGAAATTTTAACAGATGCCAAAGTGGCAGAATTGTTGAAAGTGGCCAGCACTAATGCTGTGATGTATTATAATTTTGATAATGGCTCTTGGAATACATCTCATTATTTGGGTTATGATGTTTGGTGGCAGGGTGCAGATAACGATGTTGCCAAAGATTTTAAGGCCTTGTTTGAAAAAGAACCTGAATTTGCCGATGTAGAATTGGCGGCTTGTATGATTATGGCGACAGATTATCCGTATTTGGCCAAAGGTATGCGTTTGCATAAACCGGTGTACAGCCCGACCGCCAAAGGTGTTGTGTTCAATGTTGTTCGTCGTGATAAAAACACTGGTCGCATTTTGCCTGTGTCCGATGTTTGGATTGGCGGTGATAGATATGCAAACCAATGGATGACGGTTCAGTTTGGTGTAAATGATTGTATGAACTATAAAGAATATCAGCGCAGAATGCGTGCGGCTTTGTTGACAGAGTACGGACGTAAAAAATAAAATTGGTTGGTTTTGTTATGAGTAAAAATACAGAATTGTTAACCGATGAAAAAATGCAATCCTTGTTCGGTACAAGTTATAATAATGTTATTTATTATAATTTCGATACCGATACATGGAATCGCAAAGATTATTTGGGGCATGTTGTACAACGTGCAGATAATGTGGTGCCGGACAGTTGGGCAAAATTGGCCAAAGAAGTTATTGGACGTGAATATCCCAATATAGAATTGGTTGCATGTGTTATGATGATGGTTGACAGCGCAGATTATAAAACTTTGGGTGGTATTATAAAAAATCCCCGTTTTGATGCGTCGGGTGTCAGTGTGGCCGGAAATGTATTGTGGCGTAAACGTCGTGGCAGTAAAATTATGCCGGTCAGCCAAACTTGGATTTGTTCGGGGCATTCGACATATCCGGAACGTGCCGCGGCCACTGTTGGTAATTTTATCTATCATTTGGGACATAACGCTGTGTTTCGTCACGCGTTGTTGGATTTAAAGGTCCGCGGTAAATAAATAATTGACTTTTGTGGGCTTTAGATATAAAATGCGCTGGCGCACGTTATGGCGTGTGTCTTTACCGTATTGGTGAAAATGATAAACTAAGCCGAAAAGGGGTAATAAATGATTGAAAAAAACTGGATGACTTTGATTAAGCCAAAAAAATTGACTATCAAAGCAGATGAACATAATCCTAATATTGCTACATTGATTGCCGAACCTTTGGAAAAGGGTTTTGGATTGACATTGGGTACCGCATTGCGTCGTGTATTGCTGTCTTCTTTGCAGGGCTGTGCACCGATTTATATTAAGATTGATGGTGTACAACACGAATTTTCCAGTGTTTCCGGTATTCGTGAAGATGTAACAGATATTATTTTGAATTTAAAGGGCGTTTACTTCAAAGCATTAAGTGAAGGTCAACATAAGGCCTATTTGAAGGTAAAAGGTCCGGCTGTCGTTACCGCAGGTATGATTGAAACAACCGGTGGTGTCGAAGTTATGAACAAAGATGTCGAAATTTGCACATTGGATAAAGGCGCAAATTTGGATATGGAAATTACATTGGGAACAGGGCGCGGATATGTTCCGGCGTCACAGCATTCTGATGGGTTGCCATTGGGTGTTATTCCGGTGGATTCAATCTTTTCTCCAATTTTGAATGTGGCCAGTGAAGTTCTGCCAACACGTGTTGGTCAATCAACTGACTTTGATAAATTGGAATTGACGGTAAAAACAAATGGTTCTGTTTCTCCGGAAGATGCGATTGCATTTGCGGCACGTATTTTGACAGATCAGTTGGTTGTGTTTATTAACTTTGAAGATCCTGCACAAATCAGTGCGCCAACCGATGAAGAAAAAGCAAAGGATGCATTGCCATTTGATCCGAAATTATTGAAACATGTTGATGAATTGGAATTGTCTGTTCGTGCAAATAACTGCTTGAAGAACGATAAAATCAATTGGTTGGGCGAATTGGTTCAAAAGACCGAAGCCGATATGTTAAAAACACCAAACTTTGGCCGCAAATCCTTGAACGAAATCAAAGTTCAATTGGAAGCCATGGGATTGGGATTGGGTATGGAAGTTCCAGGTTGGCCACCAGAAAACATTGCGGAATTGGCCAAAAAATACGAAGATCCATACAAATAAATTAAATTCTGTGGGCGCTTGTTGCGTTTGTCGGTTTTCATGTAGGTCAACTACACATCAAACCGTCAAACGCTGCCAATTGCCTCACAGAATTTAATTTCTTGCTTTGCAAGGCGCGTGTGGGCACTTGTTGTGTTTGTCGGTTTTCATGTAGGTCAACTACACATCAAACCGTCAAACGCTGCCAATTGCCTTACAGAATTTAATTTCTTGCTTTTTGCAGGAACTTATATAAAATTAAATGAACTTAAAATCCATGGTTCTGGCAATTGTTGTCAGGTTATGGTGTCTCGGTAAAACCCCATCATTTAGATGGGCAGAAACAAAAGGAGTAATCGATGAGACATATGAAAGCAGGTCGTACATTCAATCGCGACACAAATGCACGCAAGGCCTTGTTTATTGGTTTGGCGAAAAATTTGATTGAAAAAGAACAGATTAAAACAACTTTGCCAAAAGCAAAAGATTTGCGCAGTGTGGTTGAAAAATTGATTACTCGCGCCAAAGTGGATACAGTGGCAAATCGTCGTTTGACAGCATCTGAATTGGATAATGCATCGGCTGCAACCGTTAAAAAATTGTTTGACGTGTTGGGCAAACGTTATGCAAACCGTCCGGGTGGCTATACACGCGTTTTAAAGGCCGGTTTCCGTTATGGTGACGCAGCGCCTATGGCGATTATTGAATTGGTTGATCGTGATGTTAATGCAAAGAAAGCACCTGTTGCAGCAGAAGTTGCACCGGTTGCAGAAGATGCAGCAGCAGAAGAAGCAGCGAAATAATCAGCCGTCAAAAAGGCCGAGTAATAAAAACAAAAAAAACCGCCAATTGGCGGTTTTTTATATGATAAAAATACTTTACCAAATTGTGTCATGGTGTTATAATAATATCATTATGATTGGAAGGGATTTTTTATGAAAAGATTAAGCATACCATTTTTGTGTGTAATGGCCATGTTGGCGGATTCTGGTGCGGCACCTGTGGCACGTGGTCGCAGAACTGCGTCAGATGCGACGGATTCTGGGGCGGCGACTGCAACAACAACTGCGCGTGCGGCGGTGCGTCCGGGGGTGCGTTCGACGGGTGCGGCGGCCGGTACGGGGACTGTGGCTGCGCGGGCGGCACGTGCGCCGGTTGCAACAACATCGGGCTCTGCGGTTGTTGCGCGTGCGGGTGCGAAACAAAGTGTTATCAGTACGGGGACCAAAGTTGCAGCGGCAACACAGAATGTTGTGGTTAATTCGGAATGTCGTACAAAGTTTGAAGGTTGTATGGATGCGTTTTGTATGCTGGATAATGAAACGGGTGGTCGCTGTATGTGCAGTGATAAAAATGCGGAATTTGATTCTGTGTTGGCCGAAATAGAAAAATTGGATCAGCAATCGTATCAAATGGCGACGTTGGGGTTGGAACGCTTGCAGATGGGCGCGGATGCAGATGCGGCAATTGCCAATGCAAATGCTGCGGCGGATGCGGTTTTGGGACGTAACCAAGAGACCAAGAAAAAAACTTTGGATTTGACGTTGTGGGATACACCAATTGATATAGACGAAGTTGAAGAAGATATCTTTGGTTCGTCGTCTTCATCCATTGCAGGTAAAGAAGGTGATGCGTTGTATTCCGAGGCGGCAAATATTTGTTCTGCCCAAGTGCCAGAATGTTCATCAGATGTCAGTATGTTGAAATTGATGTATTTACAGCGTATTAAATCTGATTGTGCGGCATATGAAAACAGTTTGAAAGCCCGCCGAAATGACAGTCAAAAAAAATTGACCGCCGCCGAGCAGGCATTGCGTGAAGAGGCGTTGACCCAGTTGCAAAAGTCGAATAAGTTCGATTTGGGTGAATGTACAATCGAATTCAAAGATTGTATGATGACGACCGCTGGTTGTGGCAAAGATTTTGCACAGTGTGCTTCGGTTGCGGCAATGGATGCGACCAATTCATCTGCGAAATCATCGAAATCGCCAAAAAAGTTTGCGATTCAAGGTGCCGCAACGACAATCGAAATTCAAGCGACAACATATGATACATTGATGGGGAAAAAGCCATTGTGTGAAACGGTCTTGAAATCATGTACTTTGGTTGCGGATAAAGTTTGGGATACTTTCTTAAAAGAAGTTGCGCCACAGTTGAAAAGTGCGGAATTGATTGCCGAAGACAATGTTCGTCAGAATTGTATTGCGTCTATTTCTTCGTGTTTCCAGAAAGCATGTAAGGATAATATGGATCCAAATGATAAAGATGGATCGTACGATGCGTGTTTATCACGTCCGGAAACGATGTTGGATTTCTGTAAAGTGCCATTAAATTCGTGTGGTATTGTTGCCACAGTCGAAGGTGCCGAAGGTAATGCAATTTGGGGTTTTGTTAAAGACCGTTTGGCATCTATTCGTGTTGATTCATGTACCACGCAAATTAAAGAATGTTTGACCGCCGAAGACAGATGTGGTGAAGATTATTCACAGTGTTTGGGTTTGGATACAGATACAATTGTTCGTATGTGTCCGGCGGAAAAACTGTTTGGATGCGTGGTTCAATCCGAAACGTCCGAAGATGATATTTATACACGTATCGAATCGTATATCACAGGTATTATGTTGAATATTGACAATAATTTCTTGTCGGAATGTCAAAAGGTTGCCGATGAGGCCATGATACGTGTTTGTGGTGATACCGAAAATTGTAATGCTTTGACAATTGATGATGGTATCGGTACGCGTTCAATGGAATATAAATTGTGCAGATTGAATCCGGATGGTAATGTTGATGAAACACAATGTGTTCAGACCGTGGACCAGATTTTGGATAAAGATTTGGGTTATGGTTGTGTAGCGCATGATGAAAATACCAAACTTTGCACGCAATGGAATGACCGTTATAATTATGCAGGTTTTGTGGATGGTACAATTCCATGGGATATGGTTGAATTTTTCACAGAAGAAGATGTTGCTTTGGGAAAATCTGTGACAGATGGTCAAGAAGTTACTGCAAAAAAAACAGGTTGGAAAGATGTCGAGGATATCTTTGCGGGCTATGACAGATTAAGTGATGCAGAAAAATCTGAATTAGCATTGTTGTATCGCAATGTGAAAATGGCGGTTGATTCAATTGAATCGGATCCACGTGTTCAATATTGTATGAACGGACGTGTTGTTCAGGGGTTGCGTAATAGTAAAGAAGAAGATAATTCGTTTATAACTATGTTTGGTCGTACCAATCAACGTTTCCCGTCTTTGACAACGCAAATGCGTCATATCATTGCAACGTCGGCATTGAAAAAAGCACAAGAAAATTATTCAAATAAAATGGATGAGTTTTCTGAACGTCAAGCCCAGGATTATGTTGCAATTGGTAAACGTATTGCGGCGATTGAACAGAAAAATGTAGAGGATGAAAAAAGAGAGGCGGCACGTGTTGCGTGTTTGGATCTGCCAAAAGGTGCGATTTCTTCGACATCTAAATGGAAAGCGAACACATCGCCGGTTTATAAAACTTCTGCAAATCAAGAACCGGATGCATTAAGTGGTTCTGCGTCAAATGGTACGTTTAATTACAAAGAAACGATTACAACAACATTTGATATTCATACACAGGTATGTCATAAATGTGTTCGTACACAAAAATGTACAAAGAGCAGACGTAAATGGTGTAAGGTTTGGGCAAACCCAGTCGAAACATGTTCAGATATTCAACTGTAATTTTATTCGGGGGTTTGGTATCGGGATTGGTAATGGGGGATGTGACACGTGCGGTCGCAGCCCCTGTTGCAAAACAATCTGTGGTATCAAATGGTACAAAGGTTGCGTCGGCGACATCCGATGCGACTGTGTCCGGTTCGTGTAAAGAAAAATTTAACGGATGTATGGATTTGATGTGCATGGATGATAACGTCAGTGGTGGTCGTTGTCTGTGTAATAATCGTATTTTTGAATTAGAAAAAATTGCAGCAGATATAACAGGTGTAAAAGTTCAAACTGTGCAATTACAGACCTTTGGGGCGGATGCGGTGAAAAATTCTGATGCGCCCGTGGTTGAAAAAAAATCTGGTTTGGATTTATCTTTGTGGGATACATCGACATACGAAGATGAAGAAGATGAAGTTGACGAGGTAATAGAAGTGTCGCGTGGGGCCCAGTTGTTGGGAGAAGCGGCGGCGGTATGTGCGGAAAAAATGCCCGAATGCGCGGATGAATTATCTGTGATGACGGCAATGTATGATGCGTCAACACGTTCGGATTGCGCGGCATATGAAAATGCGTTAAAAAAACAAAAAACTGATGCGGGTAATAAATTGGCGACTGCCCAAAGTGCAATGCGTACCGCGGCATTGGAAAAATTCCAAGAATCTAATAAATATGATTTGGGGCAATGTACAATTGCGTTTACCGAATGTATGCAAACGACGGCGGAATGTGGCACGGATTTTACAAAATGCACGTCAATTGTTGCGATGGATTCTGTGGGGACGCGTTCCATTGGTGGCGCGGGTGTTTATACCATTGGTGGTGCGGAATCGGGAATTAATATTTCTATGACAACGTATGAAGTGTTGTCTGCAAAACGTCCAATATGCGACAGGGTGTTGGAATCATGTGCGATGGTTGCGGATAATGTTTGGGATTCATTTTTGCGTGCCAATGCGCCACAAATAAAAAGTGCCGAATTAATCGCGGAAAATAATGTTCGCCAAGAATGTATTGGGCGTATATCGGATTGCTTTGCCAAAGGGTGTAAAGATAATATTGACCCAAAAGATCCCGATGGTTCATATGATATGTGTTTGACCCATCCGGAAACGATGATGGCGATATGTGCCGTGCAATTAAATTCGTGTGGTGTTGATACGTCGGATGTTGAATTGGCGGTCGCGTCACCGATATGGAACTTTGTTGTTGACCGTTTGGCATCAATGCGCGTTGATTCATGCACCAAACAGGTTAAAGAGTGTTTGACCGGTGAAGGCAACTGTGGTGAAAATTATGCGAATTGTGTTGGGTTGGATACGGACACGATTGTTCGTATGTGCCCATATGATAAATTGGTCGGATGCCAAGAAAGATATCGTGATATCGATATTCATGGTGATGAAGTGTATGATGAATTGGCGACGATGGTTCGTGGTTTGATGATTAATATAGACAATGAAATG
>JAZRJG010000008.1:0-14655 GCA_045645725.1 Candidatus Enterousia sp.
TGATGGCTGATGCGCCAATCTTGGGTAACCCAGAAGCGAAAAACACAATCTATATCTGGACTGCAGCTTCTTGTGGTTATTGCCGTCGTGTTCACGGTGAATTGGACAGCGTTTTGGCAAATCGTGACGACGTGAAAGTTGTTGTTAAAAACTTCTCGATTCACGGTGTAAACTCTGATGCGCCAGCACGTGCAATGATTGCTGCAAAAATTCAAGACAATGCAAAAGCAGCAAAATTGGTTGATATGATTATGACACGTGAATATCGTCCAACAGAAAATATCCAAGATCCAAAGAAATTGGGTGCAGCGATTGAAAAGAATGTTATGAAATTCGCAGAAGAAGTTGGCTTGGATGTAGAACAGTTGAAAAAAGATATGAACGGCGAAGTTGTTGCACGTGAATTGGCAAACGTTCGTGATTTGGCACAACAGTTTGAAATCACAGGTACACCTTTCTTGATTATCAATGAAGAAGCGTTCCCAGGTGCAATCCCAGCAGCACGTATCAACGAAGCGTTGGATAAATAATAATTGTCAGATTATTAAATCCCCCGTTTGGGGGATTTTTTTATTTGCCATTTATATAACCTTGGGCTATATTTTTTGCCCATATATATCATAAATTTGATAAATGGCTTTTAATATGATATAATTGGATGGATTGTTAAACATAAGGATTTGTATTATGGCATTAATTCCAATGGTTATCGAGGAATCACCACGTGGTGAACGCTCGTTTGATATTTATTCACGTTTGTTGCGTGACCGTATTATTGTGGTTGGTGGTGAAATAGAGCCAAATATGGCAAACAGTATTGTTGCACAATTGTTGTTCTTGGAATCCGAAAACCCAAATGCAGATATTTCTATGTATATTAACTCGCCGGGGGGGGATGTTTCGGCCGGTTGGGCGATTATGGATACTATGCAGTATATCAACGCGCCTGTGTCAACAATTGGTATGGGGTTGGTTGCGTCTATGGGGTCGGTTTTGTTGGCCGCCGGTGAAAAAGGAAAACGTTTCGTATTGCCAAATACACAGGTTATGATTCACCAACCATTGGCCGGTGCACGTGGTCAGATTACAGATATGGAAATCCAAATGGCCCAGTATCAGAAAAATAAACAGACATTAATTAAACAAATGTCTGAATTTACAGGCCGTAAAGAAAAAGAATTGTTTGATGCGATGGAACGCGATAATTGGATGAATCCGACCGAAGCAAAAAAATTCGGTTTAATCGATGAAATTTTGGAACGTAAATAATTCTGACAGGATTTGAGAGATGAGTGACGATAAAACACCAAAAACAGAAAATAATCAGCAGTTTTGCAGTTTCTGTGGTAAAGCAGTTTATGAAGTGAAGAAATTGGTCAGTGGACGTAATGTTTGCATTTGTGACGAATGTATTAATCTGTGTAATGATATTATGGCGGATGATAATCGTCGCGAAATCAGCAAAGATGTTGCGAAATTGCCAACTCCGTCCCAGATTTATAATTTCTTGAATGAATATATTATTGGCCAAGATACGGCAAAGCGAACATTGGCGGTGGCGGTTTATAATCATTTCAAACGTCATACTGTGGCGGCTTCGTCCGATGTGGAAATTCAAAAATCAAATGTGTTGTTGATTGGTTCTACCGGTACGGGTAAGACATTGTTTGCCCAGACATTGGCACGTATTTTGGATGTGCCTTTTGCGATTGCAGATGCGACCACTTTGACCGAGGCCGGATATGTTGGTGATGACGTAGAAAGTGTTTTAACGCGTTTGTTGCAAAATGCGAATTTTGATGTTGAACGTGCCAGTCGTGGAATCATTTATATTGACGAAATTGATAAAATTTCGCGTAAATCAGAAAATCCATCTTTGACACGTGATGTTTCCGGTGAAGGTGTCCAGCAGGCATTATTAAAATTGATTGAAGGTACGGTTGCAAATGTTCCGGCCGGTGGGGCAGGGCGTAAGCATCCGGGTGAAGCGACCGTTCAATTGGATACCAGCAAGATTTTATTTATCTGTGGTGGGGCATTTGATGGTTTGAATAAGATTATTGGAAATCGTACTTGCGAACGTCGTGGAATTGGTTTTGGGGCACATGTGGAATCGGCAGAAGAACGTAAGAATAAAAATTTCTTGGCGGATGTTGAACCCGAAGATTTGGTGAAATTTGGGATTATTCCGGAATTAATTGGTCGTTTGCCTGTTATTACAACTTTACAGGAATTGGATGAAGATGCATTGGTTAAGATTTTGACCGAACCAAAGAATGCGGTTGTAAAGCAATTTACAGCAATGTTGGGCTTGGATAATGTAAAGTTGAATATCACAGATGACGGTTTGCGTGCAATTGCCAAGATGGCTGTGGCGCGCAAGACGGGGGCACGTGGTTTACGCAGTATTTTGGAACGCGTATTGATGCAACCTATGTTTGATGCGCCGGACAAAGAAGATTTGGCCGAAATTGTTATCGATGCAGACGTTGTTGATGGAAAAAAAGCGCCTGTCGAGATATTAAAGGAAAGCAAAAAGGCAGCATAAAAATTAAACCCGCGTTTGCGGGTTTTTTAATGGAGGTTCAGGTGTAATATTATGCTGAGTATAAATATTACGGTGATAATCCCCAAAATTACTTTTTGTGTTTTGTGGCCGGATTTGTTGTGGCAACTGGTGCATGAACATTTGCAATCGCGCATTACCAAATACCATGAAATAATTAACATGATTCCCGAAAAGATAAACAGCCAAGGTTCAATCCAATGTGGCAGGATATGAAAATGTGCGGCGTCCGGGGCGATTAAACCAATCAGTGCCAATAACATAGGCAGTCCACAGCAAAATATATGTGGGGCGATTGTTGCAATAATTCCAATTTTGATGGCGCGCTTTTTCATCTTTGTCCTTTTTTTGTTGTTGCGTGATTATAAACGAATTATTTAATTTGTAAAACATAAATATTGTTGACATTGTTGGGTTTTGTGTTAATTTGTGTTTGCTATGTTTAAGAAAAGTACAGTAAAAATTTCACCATCTTATTCGTTTCAGGATAATGCGCCTGTCTATTTGTTTTCAAACGAAAATATCGCGGATCAATTACGTGTTTTGGGCGATTTTAATGGTGCACGTGTGTTAAGTGTTGGGGCGTCGGGTGATCATGCGTTTGGTGCATATTTGGCGGGCGCAGCGCATGTAGATACGTTTGATATTAATTCATTACAGCGTGCGGTTATCGATTTGAAAACTGTTATGGTTCAACATGTATCGTATGAAAATTTTATGGATTTCTTTTTTGATGAACGGCAATTTTTTAATATGCGTATTTTGGCACAGATTGATGCAAAATTGCCGAATAATGTACAACGTATGTTACAGGATTATCAGTTACGTGGAAAAAATCTGTTTAAGTACGAAGCGGGACAAAATTCTGCGTATTCAACAAAAAATATTCCATATTTGAAGAATAAAAAAAGTTATATGCAATTGCGTGATGTGTTGCCACGACGTATTCCGTTTTATCATTGTGATATGCGTGATATCAAGACGCCATTTGCGGATGTGACGGGTATGGTTGGCGGTCGGTATGATGTTATACTGCTGTCGAATATATATGATTATGTTGTGCCTTCGTCGGCTGTGTTAAGCCAAGAAGACAATATGAAATATTTCTATCGTGAAATTTTGGAACCCATGGCGCGTCGTTTGTTGGTGCGTGATGGCGGACGTATTGCATTTCGTTATATGTGGGCTTCATCGCCGGTTGCGTGGACGAATTACATCGATATGGTGGCGAATAAAATGATTGGAAATTCTGTGCTTAAACCGTATCGGCATACCATTCATGTGCGGTCTTTCCCGTCAAACCAAAAAGGTTTTGATTGGGACAGTGTTTTGTTTATGAAGCAACGATGATATATTTTGGCATCCCCAGCAGGACTTGAACCTGCATCTAATTCTTAGGAGGAACTTGTTCTATCCGGTTGAACTATGGGGACGCAATATGCGTTATATTATATTAAAATGCAAAAATATTCAATGTATTTTTATTTGACGCATTGACAAAAGGTGTTTGTGTGCTATATATTGCACGGATAAGAGGAAATAAAAATGTCAAAGGATACAGTGTTATACGAAGCGTTATTGGTTGATAATGCAGAAATGGAAGGCATTCAGGTTGATGTCTTTGATTTGCCATACGATAAAATGGTGAACGGTGTGCGTTTGATGATAACCGAAGATGTTTATATGGACGCCTGTAAAGGTCAGCAGTGGCCCGATTTTACAAATGTTGATATAATTGGTGGCTTGGATTGTTGTAAATTCAAAATTGTGCCAACGACTGTGTTGCCGGCATCATTTGCGTGGTTGGATTGTCGGTATGCCATTGGTGGTTTAGATGTCTTGATGGGCAAAATCCCAGAATCCTGTAAAGATATTTATATTCGTCATGCTTTGTTTAATAATATTAAAAGTAACAAAGATGGCGCTTTGGATGCGGCGCGTGTTTTTGTCGCGGCATATCCGCATGTAAACGTGTGGGATGATGATTGTTCTTTGACGGATTTGTTGTGTGAAATTGATAAGAGACAGTCCGAAAAACAAGCAGTTGTACAAGTTACGAAGGTAGAGCAGGTCGAAGTCCCAGATGTCAAGACAGAAGAATGGTATAGTGCCGAAGAGTTGATTTCGTTTTGTCGCAGTGCGTCCAAGGAATTGGCCGATTTGTCGGATGATGTTTTGGGGCGTTTGGTTCAAACTGCGCGTTCGCAGAAAGCGAATTTGAAATTGCGTTCCGCAACAAAAAAACGTGAAGATGGTGCGGATATCGTTTGTGTGCATCGTGATGACGCGATGCGTGTTGTTGAACATGTTGTCGAATCTGTGGCGGATGTTCAGAAACGGGCAGATGCGAAAAAGAAGGCGTCTAAAAAGTCGGGTGGTAAAAAGGCGCAAGTAAAAGGGGAAGATGTGGTTGGACCCAAGAAATATTATCATAATGGCACAGAAGTCAAAGTTGCCAAAATTAAAAAATATATTTCTAAATCGACTTGGCGTGATTTGTGCGCGCATTGTAATAAAAACGTTGCCGATTTGTTAAAAATCTTGAACGATATTAATGACGTTAATGTTGTGCCACGCTATTTGGGCAATACGTTGGGTGTGGTGTTGTATGTTAAAGATAATTTGGTTCATTCTGCCCCGACTTTGACATTCAAAGAAGGTAAATGTTTGTCGCAAAGTTTTGGAACTTTGAATAACAGGCCACGTTTGGTCTGGGGGATTGCGGGTAATGTATTGGTGGCCCAGAAATTATTCCCAGAACACGAAGGCAAAAGACGTATGGAATATAATAATTATTGCAGTGAATTGGAAATTAATTTGAAAACCTTTGATTGGTCAAAATATTTGTTGGTGTCGGATTTGATAAAGGAATTGGCCGATGGTCGTGGTATAGATGACGAAGAAGATAATGTGGTGGCGTCCGAAGTACAGGCCCAACAAAAATGTATTGCGGATGCGTTGCCGTCTGTTACGACGATTTCTGATGATGATAAACCAAATGCGTCCGATAATGTTTCAGATGGTAAGCCAGATGATGGTACGGGTGATGGTTTGCCACCATCGGGTGGTGATACCGGTGGCAGTACCGGTGAAAAAAGCAAAGCACGTCGTCCACGTATAGTCCGTACAGTAAGCACTTATGTGCCGCCACGTAATACAAAAAGACCGTCAACCAATTCCACAGTGTCGGTTGAAGTCGTCGGTATGAACAGGGGGGCGGAACCCGTTGTTAATGTTGCAACCAAAGGTTTGGCGGCAAAATCAGATGCCGTGATTGATTCGGATATGCAATCAAATGGCGAAGTTGGGGCAAAAGCTGCATGGCAACATGTATATTCCTTGTCGCGTGATTATGAAAAACATTTGTTGTCATTGGATGAGCAAAAACGTATGTTGTTGGGGGTAATGGCCAAAGAAACCAAAGCGAGTGTTTTGTTGATGCTGTCTAAGGAACTGCAAAGAGTTTTGGTGAAAATAAAACGTTGCGAAGATTTAATCGAGGAAATGCAGGATATTAATACAGCGTTGCATAAGTTGTATCAAGGTATGCATCGGAAAAAATAATGTGTATAAACGGGGATTTGTCCCCGTTTTTTTGTGGGGTAAAATTCCGGTGAAAAATTATTGCAAGGTGTCACTTTGACCTGTATAATGCCAAAGCAAAATTTATGGATTCAGGAAATGGGAAGCAGATTAATTGGTTATGGTTCGTATTTACCGGAACGCGTTGTGACAAATGCGGACTTTGAACGTATTATGGATACAACCGATGAATGGATTGTAACGCGTACGGGTATCCGTCAACGGCACTTTGCGCGTGAAGATGAAACGGTGGTTGATATGGCAACCATTGCCGCCCAACGTGCATTAGATAATGCGGGATTAAAAATAGATGATATTGATTTAATTATTGTGTCTAATGTTACGGCGGAATTAGATTTCCCGTCTGTCGCGGTTCAGATTGCAGGGCGTTTGGGGGCAACAAATAATTTGCCGGCTTTTGATGTGCGTGGTGCGTGTACGGGGTATATATATGCGTTGCATTGTGCGCGGGCTTTTTTTACGGCGGGAATGCATCGTCGTATTATGTTGATTGGTGCGGAAAAAATGACGCGTTTTGTCGATATGACAGACAGGTCGACGGCTGTATTGTTTGGTGATGGTGCCGGTGCAATGATTTTTGAACATTCTACGTCCAGTTATTCGGGAATAATTGATACGGTTATTATGTCAGATGGAAAATCATTCGAATGCCTGCATGGGACGGAAAATCACAGAATTCAGATGAACGGGCCGGAAACATACAAACGTGCCGTTAAATGTATGCCCGAAGCGGCGCGATATATAATGGAGCATGCGGGTATAACCGCGGATAATGTGGATTGGATTGTACCACATCAGGCGAATTTGCGTATCATAAACAGTTGTGCGGAAATCTTGCAGTTCCCATTGGAAAAGATTTTGGTGACTGTGGATAAACATGCGAATACCAGTGGCGCATCCGGTGTTTTGGCTTTGGCATATGCGCTGGATAATGGGATTATTAAACGGGGGCAATTAATTTTATATCCCGCGTTTGGTAGTGGCTTGACATGGGGCGCTGCTTTGATAAGAATATAAGATAAAATAAAAAGATATAGGGGTGAAAAATGGCAACGGTAACAAGAAGTGATTTTGCAAACAGATTGCGTGAACGTTTTGGTTTGACGACTGCAGATGCGTATAAAATGGTTGATGTGATATTTGATGAAATTCGTGACGCGTTGGCAAATGGGGAAGAAGTTAAATTTGCCGGTTTTGGCAGTTTCAAAATCTTGGAAAAAAATGCGCGTATGGGACGTAATCCAAAGACAGGGGAAAGCGCATTGATTTCTGCGCGTCGCGTTGCAACATTTCGTCCAAGTAATGAATTCCGTGAAAGGGTTGCAAAAAAGCAATAAAAAATGCCCGCTTGGGCGTTTTTTTATTATTGTATCGTTGCTTTTTCGCGCATGTGGCATTGTTGATCGCACATTTGGCCGAAATCGGCCATGCTGGTATTTGTGCTGTTTAGTATGCTGATAATGCTGCGGAATGATGGGTAATGGCTGTTGATGCGTTTTGATTTGTTAAATACGGTGGCGTCCAATCCGGATATAATTGCCAATCGTGATGTGGATATTTCCTTGGTGCGTGCTAATTCATCGATTACACTCCATACGTCTTCGTGGTTTAGCATGTTGGGGCCTCCTGTTAGAATTGTGTATTTTTTAATTGGTTATATTATGCATAAAATCCTATTGTTTCGCAAGTGTAAATAATAGGATAAAAATCAAATATTTCCCAGAAATACGGTGTTTTGTTCGTGTAATGGTAGAATAATTTAATTATGTCGTGTTAGATAAACGAATCGGTAAATGGTTTTTGGTTGACCGATGTCTGTAAAATTATTGTGATGGATTGTTTAAAAAAATTAATGTTTTTAATCAATATAAAGATAAAGACGGACAATATAAGCCGTTATCACAAATTCGTGCAGAATTGGTTGATATGGTGTGGGCACGTCTGTTGCGTTATAATATAAAAAATGCTTTTTTGAATTTATTGCCAATATATGGTGCAATTCGCCAAATTTATATCGCTAAGCAAATCAAAAAAACGTATGAAGAAAACATAAAGCAGTTTGTGTATCATGCTACCCCGATAAAAGAGTTGTAATTGTTTGTATTTATGCATGTTGATCAGACCAAAATAAAAATCCCCAAAAAGGGGATTTTAATTCTGGTGGCCCTGGTCGGACTGTATAATTCCCTCGGCATGAATGCCTGCGGGGCAACCGTGACGATTTCGCGGTACGATGTTTGCGAAATCTACTTGTTGTCCCATTTGGTATATGTTGTTGGTTGGGCCCCTTTCACTTCGCATACGCTACGTTCCGAACCGGTCGGTTCTTCGTCCAACCAGACCAAAATAAAAATCCCCAAAAAGGGGATTTTAATTCTGGTGGCCCTGGTCGGACTCGAACCGACACTCCTTGCAGAACTTGATTTTGAGTCAAGCGCGTCTACCAATTCCGCCACGGGGCCGTGGCATTGAAAACCAATTATGCGGCTTTCTTTGCTTCAACTTTTTTGACCAAGCGTGCGCTGCGGTTTGCTTTGTGTGCAGGTTTTTTCGCAGGTGCTTCTGGTTTACCAGCTTTCTTTTCAATGGCTTTTTTAATTGCAGCCATTTCTTCGGTCAAACGTGATACAGGTTTTGACATTACATATGCGTCCAAACCACCGTGTTTGGTCAATGTACGCAGACCAGCGGTTGAAATACGCAATGAAAAATCACGTCCCAAAATATCACTGTGGAACTTTAATGTTTGCAGATTTGGCAAGAACGTACGTTTTGTACGACGATGAGAGTGGGAGACGTTCATCCCAACTTCTGTTTTCTTACCTGTAACTTTACATACACGTGGCATAATACTTTTACCTTTATTAATAGCGAACGCTAATTTATAACAAAAATATATAAAAGTCAAGCATTGTTTTTATATTTTTTGTTTTTTTAATTTTTATGTGATGGCTTTATCAGGTCTGATATGACTTTGACCGGTGTAAATGTGGTTAATGGTGTTTCCACAAATACGGTGTTCCAATTGGCCATCGCGCCATTCCACAGACCGGGACGTTCCATTGCGCGCAGTGGGCGGCCACCGCTGCTTTTTTCGGAAATAAATCCCGCGCGTTCGTCGATAAAGTTTAATAAATTAAAACGGTTTCCCATATAATCGCGTGGCATACATACTATGTCTGTGGGACTGAAAAATTCGCCACGTTTTAATATGTCTATGTTGTCGGGGGCGATTTGTGCGGGTTCTACGATTTGCAATCCCAACAATCCATTTTCATCGCGTACCCAAAATGGGCCACCGCCCGGTTCGCCGGTGTTTTTGATAATACCGCATACGCGCAATGGGCGGTTTAATATGTCGCGAACATTTGTGTCGGCGGTTGTTTTTATGCCCAATGTGGTATCAATGAAGTTGCGAATTTCGTTTGTGTCCGCCGTGTCATTGTCCAGCGCACGCATGTAATCAAAAATTTGCGTTTGGATTTGCATTGCCAATCCCGCCAAGGCGCGTTTGTGATAAATCGTGTCTGCACGTGCCGATTCGGGGCATACGTTATCGATGTTTTTGATAAATATAATATCTGCATCAATATTGTTCAGGTTTGCAATTAATGCGCCGTGACCTGCGGGACGGAATAATAATTTGCCGTCATCTGTTTTGAAGGGGGTGTTGTCCAAATTCACCGCGATTGTATCGGTCGATGGCTGTTGCGTGGACATTGTTATATTGTATTTTACCGATAAAGCCGATTCGTATTGTGGGATAATTTCGGCCAAATGCGTGTTAAATCCATCTATGTGTTCGGGTGATACGGTAAAGTGTATATTGACCACGTCATTGGATTTTGCGTATTGTGCGCCTTCGATTAAATGTTCGGCCAATGCGGTACGGTTAAAGCCGTCGTATTTGTGGAATTGTAATAATGCTTTTGGCAGGTTGCCATAGTTTATACCGGCGTCCGTTACCAAGTGCTTGATTATATCCATATTTGATGGGTTTTCGGGCAGGGTGGCACGCAAATCATCGTAAAATGCGAATTGTTCCAGATTTTCCAACACCAATTGGGTGGTTTTATTCATTTCGCCGGTTGTCATATATTCAAACAGGTCTTTGAACATTCGTGTGGCCGCACCGGATGCGGGGACGAACTTTACAATATTGTATTTGTCTTGATTGCGTGTGTAATGTTCAACCCAATTGTTGTCCAACATAGGTCTGATGCCGTGGTTGATTGTGGCGGCGGATTCTATGTCAGAATATGGAAAACCGGTTTCAAAATCGCGCAGTTGACGATTTACAATGTCCAAGGTTAATTCGTGATTTTCAATTTGTTTGATATCAGATTCAGAAAAGTATGACATGGGAAAGTCCTTTGGTATATGTCACTTGGTTTTATCTTATTATAATTTAGACGGCACTGCAAGGAATCCTTTGGTATTCGTTCCTGTGTCTT
Source organism: Candidatus Enterousia sp. (assembly GCA_045645725.1). Classification (GTDB taxonomy): domain Bacteria; phylum Pseudomonadota; class Alphaproteobacteria; order Rs-D84; family Rs-D84; genus Enterousia. The sequence continues at coordinate 10,624 of JAZRJG010000008.1, forward strand.
GAAAGGCGGGTTTGTGGCACTATATATAGGTAAAAGTGAAAATTTAAGGAGTGTCAGAAATGAATCCAGATGATTTACAAGAAACGCCACAACAGGCAATTGAAAAATATACGACTGATTTTACCAAGTTGGCCGCCGATGGAAAATTAGATCCAGTTATTGGTCGTGATGAAGAAATTCGTCGCGCAATTCAGGTGTTAAGTCGTCGTACAAAAAATAACCCCGTGTTAATCGGTAATCCGGGGGTTGGTAAAACGGCTATTGTCGAAGGTTTGGCGAATCGGATTATATCGGGGGATGTGCCGGAAAACTTGTTGAAAAAGCAATTGTTGTCTTTGGATATGGGGGCATTGATGGCGGGGGCGTCTTTCCGTGGCCAATTCGAAGGACGATTAAAGGCGATTTTAAAGGCCGTCAAAGATGCGGACGGTAAAATTGTTCTGTTTATTGATGAATTGCATACTTTGGTTGGTGCCGGTAAAGGCGAAGGCAGTATGGATGCCGCCAATTTGTTAAAACCGATGTTGGCGCGTGGCGAATTGCATTGCTTGGGTGCGACTACGTTGGATGAATATCGTCAATATATTGAAAAAGATCCTGCGCTGGCGCGTCGTTTTCAACCGGTTTATGTTGATGAGCCGACGGTCGATGATACCGTTTCGATTTTGCGTGGATTAAAAGAAAAATACGAAGGTCACCATGGTGTGCGAATCGCGGATGCGGCGTTGGTGACGGCGGTAAAGTTGTCTAACCGTTATATTACAGACAGATTTTTGCCCGATAAAGCAATTGATTTGATTGATGAAGCGGGAGCGCGTGTGCGCATTGAAATTGCGTCAAAGCCGGAACGTTTGGATGAAGTCGACAGGCATTTAATGCAATTGAAAATAGAACAACAGGCATTGAAAAAAGAAAAAGATGATGAATCCAAAAAACGCTTAAAAGATTTGGAAAATATTATCGCCGGTGTTGAAGCAGAATCAAAAAAGTTAACCGCCGATTGGCAGGCAGAACAGCAAAAAATGCGTGGACTGTCCGATGCAATGGCGGCATTGGATGCGGCCAAGGCCGAAGTGGCGGCGGCTATGCGTAATGGGGACTATGAAAAAGCATCTGCGTTGCAATATGGTAAAATTCCACAATTGGAAGAGGATATTCGTGCAATGAATGAAAATGCGCGTGAATATAAAACGGTGTTACCGGAACATATTGCCGCGGTTGTTAGTAAATGGACGGGCGTGCCAGCCGACCGATTGAACGCAGAAGAGCAATCAAAATTGCTGAATATAGAAGATGCTTTGCGTAAACGTGTTGTTGGCCAAGATAATGCATTGGGTGTGGTGGCGCGTGCAATTCGTCGTTCCCGTGCGGGGTTAAGTGATCCACGTCGTCCATCGGGCAGTTTTATGTTTTTGGGGCCAACCGGTGTTGGTAAAACCGAAGTGGCCAAAGCATTGGCGGAATATCTGTTCAATGATGATATGGCGATGACACGAATTGATATGAGTGAATATATGGAACCGCATTCTGTATCCCGTTTAATCGGCAGTCCCCCGGGGTATGTCGGATATGAACAGGGCGGGGTGTTAACCGAATCTGTTCGTCGTCGGCCATATCAAGTATTGTTGTTCGATGAAATCGAAAAGGCGAATCCGGATATATTCAATGTCTTTTTGCAGATATTGGATGATGGGCGTTTGACAGATGGCCAAGGTCATGTGGTGAACTTTACAAACACTATCATTATCATGACCAGTAATTTGCCCGATATGGATGCGGTAAAGAAGCATTTCAGACCCGAATTTATTAATCGTGTTGATGATATTGTGTTCTTTAACCCGTTGGGCAAAGATGTTATGGCCGATATAGTCAAGATTCAATTGGCCGGTTTGAAAAAACGTCTGGCGGAACGTCGTATCGGTATCAATATAACGGATAAAGCCATTAAATGGTTGGGGGATAATGGGTATGATGCCGTATTTGGCGCGCGCCCATTGAAACGCTTAATCACAACCGCCGTAGAAGATAAAGTTGCAGATTTGATTTTGTCTGATGGTGTTGGTGAAGGTGGGACGGTATATGTTGATGTCAAAGGCAAAGAGTTGACCGTTGGATAATAAAAAATGTCGCCAAATGGCGACATTTTTTGTGCGTTGTGTTTTATTGAAAACAATGTTGTAGAAATAAATATAGTTGTTTGTTATAATATGTGTGTTGTCGAGTGTTTCGACAATGGGGTGTGAGAACCTCTGCCACAGTGTCCGAATCGTTCGGATAAAACCTTCTGACCACTGGTCAGGAGGGTCACTGAATATATTGAATAAGTGACACGATTCTGTGGATTGTTCTCAACCTCCTGGCCACCTGAATTTGGTGGTTTTTTTGTTTGGGGGTATTATGCGTTCGTTTGTACTGATTTTATCGATTGTTTTGTACGGTATGCCCGTGTTGGCGGCTGCGCCTGCGCAACGTCGTGCCGTTGGGGTGGCGCGTGCAGCGCGAACGACGTCGGTTGCGACGCGTGGGACATCGCGCGCAAGTACTGCGACATCGGCACAATCTGTGTCGGCGCCGTCTGTGGTGGCACGCGCGGGGGCCAAACAAAGTGTTATTGGGACCGGTACAAAAGTTGCCGCGGCGGCTGTAAATCCTGTGTCTGGCAGTGAATGTGGTGTTAAATTTAATGGTTGTATGGATTCGTTTTGTATGCTGGATAATATCAGTGGTGGTCGCTGTATATGCAGTAACAAAAAATCAGAATTGGATGAAATTTTAACTGAAATTGAACGATTGGACGCGCAATCATATCGTTTGGCAACGATTGGTGTGGATCAATTGCAAATGGGCGAACATGCGGATCAGGCCGTTGCAAATGTAAACAAAGCCACGGGCGAAACGCGTGATGTGCAGACGCGTGGAAAATTGGATTTGTCGTTGTGGGACACCCAGACGGACAGTGGCGATGGTGCGGATTTTTCGACGTCCGGTTTAATAGATAAAACCGGGGCGGGATTATATAATTCTGCGGTGGAAGTTTGTGCGGCCCGTATGCCCGAATGCGCCACAAATATAGATTCGTTAAAATTGATATATAATCAGTATATTAAATCGGATTGTACGGCATATGAAAACGCATTAAAGAAACAAAAGGCGGACGCCGATAAAAAGATGGCGACCGCGCAAAGTGCAATGCGTACCGCGGCTTTGGATAAAATTCATCAGGCCAATAAATATGATTTGGGGCAATGTACAATTGAATTTACCGAATGTATGAAAACAACGGCGGAATGCGGTGCGGATTTTTCAAAATGTGCAACAATGTCCGCTTTGGATTCCACCAATAGTATGGAAAAGTCAACCGCCAAACCAAAGATTCATGGAATTAAAACGGGCGTTGCGGTAATTGAAATTCAAGCGACGACGTATGATGCTTTGTTTGCGAAAAAGCCATTGTGTGACACGATTTTGAAATCGTGCGATGCGGTTGCGGATAAAGTTTGGGATGCGTTTTTGCGTGCCAATGCGCCACAAATAAAAAATGCCGAATTAATCGCGGAAAATACGATGCGTCAAGAATGTATTGGGCGTATATCGGATTGCTTTGTGGCGGGATGTAAAGATAATATTGACCCAAAAGATCCCGATGGTTCGTATGATATGTGTTTAACCCGTCCGGAAACAATGCTGTCGGTTTGTAAAGTGCCGTTAAATTCGTGTGGTGTTGATGCGTCGAATGTTGAATTGGCGGTTGCATCACCGATATGGAACTTTGTTGTTGACCGTTTGGCATCAATGCGCGTTGATTCATGCACTAAACAGGTTAAAGAGTGTTTGACCGGTGAAGGCAACTGTGGTGAAAACTATGCGAATTGTGTTGGGTTGGATACGGATACGATTGTTCGTATGTGCCCATATGATAAATTGGTCGGATGCCAAGAAAGATATCGTGATATCGATATTCATGGTGATGAAGTGTATGATGAATTGGCGACGATGGTTCGTGGTTTGATGATTAATATAGACAATGAAATG
>JAZRJG010000009.1:0-2973 GCA_045645725.1 Candidatus Enterousia sp.
GTCGCAGGTATTCAAATAGGTGGTAAAACAGCAACTGCAGAAAAATACACCAACAGCAAGATTGACACAAAGCGTAATGTGACGGCCTTTGTTGGAATCTTTCCTGTGCATGCGCCACAATATACAATCTTGATTGTTTTAGACGAACCCCAGGGAACAAAAGAATCATGGGGATGGCGTACGGCGGCATGGAATGCAGTGCCAACCACAGGAAAAATTTTGGACAGTATACTGCCATTGCTATTTGAATAATTTTTGATTATAATATACTTGATAATAAAAAAAGAGTATATAGCGTGAGAAAAATAGTGGAAAAATCCATGCTGGGTAAAGCATGGGTGATGGAGCGTGGTAATGGCGATAGCAGTGGGGATTTGTTAACAGATATTTTGGCGGCGCGTGGAATTCATACCGATGCAGATGCCGAAAAGTTTTTGAACCCCAGTATCAAGGAATATATGCCAAATCCATCGGTGTTGGCCGATATGGATGTCGCAGCCAAAGTTATTGCAGATGCAGTAGTTGGACGACAAAAAATCGCAATTTATGGTGATTATGACGTGGATGGAATTACATCTACGGCGGTGTTTGTTAAATATTTGCGTTCTTTGGGGGTGGATGTTGTTTGGCATTTGCCAACCCGTGAAGGCGAGGGCTATGGTCTGAATAACGGGGCGATATCTGAAATCGCAAATGATAATGTAAAATTGATGATTACCGTTGACTGTGGTATCAGCGGTGTTGATGAAGTAGAATTTGCCAAACAGTGTGGTATGCGTGTCGTCGTGACCGACCATCATTCACCCGACAGTGTTGTGCCAAATGCAGATGCGGTTGTTAATCCAAAACGCAGTGATGATACATCGGGGTTGAATTATTTGGCGGGTGTTGGTGTTGCGTTTTTGACTTTGGTTGCGGTTAATCGTGAATTAAAAGAACGTACGTTGGATTTAGATATCGCAACCAGGTTGGCGGATGTGAATCTGATGAATTATATGGATTTAGTTGCGCTGGGGACGGTATGTGACACTATGCCTTTGATTGGATTAAATCGTGCGTTTGTTGCCACAGGGTTAAAGGTTATGGGGCTGCGTCAAAATCTGGGGATTCGGGTTTTGATGGATGTGGCGGGAATCAAAAAGCCGTCTGTGTATGCGGCGGGATTTGCGCTGGGGCCGCGATTAAATGCGGCCGGACGATTGGATTCGGCGGCGCCGGCGTTGGAATTATTGTTGACGGACAATCCTTTGATTGCACAGGATTTGGCAAACAAATTGCATCAAATGAATCAGGAAAGAATTGATATTCAAAATGCAATTATGTTGCGTGCAATAGAAATGGCACAGAATTGCTGTGCGTCGGGTCGGTGCAGTTTGTTTGTTTGCGGTGATAATTGGCATGGCGGTGTTATGGGGATTATTGCCGGACGCTTGAAAGATAAATATAACTTGCCGGCCTGTGTGGCGACCAAGGCGGATGGGATTATTAATGGTTCTGGGCGCAGTGTGCCGGGGATTGATTTAGGCAAAATTATTCATGATGCTTTGGCGGCGGGTATTGTGACCGAAGGCGGTGGGCATGCGGCGGCGGCCGGATTTTCGTTGGCCGAAAATAAAGAACAAGAATTTTGTGCGTTTTTAGAACGTGCCGTATTGGAACAGTTAAATGGCGAAATGCCGGCGCAAGAGGTTGTTGTTGATGCCGAATTGGATGCCGGCGCGGCAAATATGCGATTGATTAAAAGATTAGATGCGTTGGAACCGTTTGGCCAAGGAAACCCAGAACCGATGTTGGTGTTGCATGGGGCGGTATTGCGTCATGCGGCGATTATGGGAACAGGGTCGCATTTGCGTGGTTCAATTCAGACCAGTGCGGGCACGCAATTGGCGTTTGTTGGATTTAATTTGGTTGGGACGCCGGTTGGTAAATTTTTACTGGACGAAGAAAATACGAATACTAAAATAATGTTGCTGGGGCGTTTAAAGGAAAATGAATATAATGGACGTGTCAGTGCGCAGTTTTTCTTGGAAGACGTGGCGATATAAAAATGAAGCAAAAGATAAAAGAATTTTTGGAGTATGTTAAAAATGCAAAAAGTATTATTATCATGGGGCATAAAAACCCAGATGGTGATTCTTTGTGCAGTGTTTTGGCGTTGGCGCGATTGATTGAAAAAAACTTTGGTGTTGCGCCGGTATGTGTCTATGATGGTAACTTGCCGGACAGTTTGGATAATGTGCCACTGCGTACACGTATGAAATATTTTGAACGTGTTGATATGTCTGAACCGTTTGATTTGGCCATTGTGATGGATTATGGAAATCCGGTTCATATTGGTGGTGGACGACCGGCGGTTGATAATGCGCGTATGGTTGTTGAAATTGATCATCATAAAAATGATGCGCCAATTGCAAAGTTGTGTCTGAATAATGATACGGTGGCGGCAACGGCGGTTATTGTTTATCAAATTATGCGTGAAGGTAATTTGGAATTTGATATTCAGGTTGCACAGTTGTTGGCATTGGCCATATTAACCGATACGGGGAATTTCAAATTTGTACGTGATGGTGATGCGTTGCGTATTATGGCGGATTTGGTGGATTATGGCGTTAACATCAGAAATTTAATTGAATTGATGAATAATAAACCACGTAAAGCCGTTCAATTAGAGGCCAGAACCGTTGCAAATGCCGAATTCTTTTATCAAGGTCGATTGGTTATTGCGACCGTGCCAAAATCTGACTATAAGTATTTAGATGGTCGTGGCGAAATGATTTTGGGGTTGTTGGGGCAAATCCAAGGTGTTGAATATATTGTTTTGTTAAAAGAACAAAAACCACAACAGATTGGTTTGTCGATACGCAGCAGAAAAAAATCTATTAATCACATTGCGACCCAATTGGGTGGTGGTGGACATGAATTGGCGGCGGGTGCCGTTGTGCGCGATACGTTGGAAAACGTGCGTACACAGGT
>JAZRJG010000010.1:0-48166 GCA_045645725.1 Candidatus Enterousia sp.
TTTCAATTGGATAAGACATAATAAAATCCTTAGTTTTTTTTGTATTTGATTAGTTATTTAATTATAGAAAGTTGTGCGATTTATCGCAATAGAATTTACACCCCCAAAGGGGTTGTAGTTGTTGTAGTCAAGAATAAATCAAATAACATCATACCCCTATCATACGCCTATTTCTTGACAAAATCAAGATTTATATTCCCTTATCTTACCTTGCTATGCTTGCATGTCATTCTGCACCAAACCAATGCATTTCTGTACAACGCTTCTGCATTACGACCGTCAAAATTCACCGTAATCTCGTTTGCAAAATGTTTTACATTGGCAAACACACTTTCGTTATACAGTTTTTTATCGCCCGCATACAATGCGGTTTTAATAACAAACTTTTGTTCACCACTTCTGGGTTTATACTTCAAATTCTCTACTTCCAGCCGCAAATCCAACTTACAGCGCTCACCACACCCATCACAGCATAAATCAGATGGTAATTTTGGACGTTCCTTATACGCCACCAAAACTTCTTTTTCTGTTTTCTTGTAATCGCGTTCATATGACATTTATTACTCCTTTATACAAAAATCCGCCATACGCCTATTTCTTGACAAAATCAAGATTTATAATTTGCTTCTATTTACTGGATTGCCACGGTCGTTCACCCTCCCTCGCCTCCGCAAATTTATAAATTAACGCATCTTGCTATGCTTGCAGGTTGCACGACACCACGCCAAAGCTTCTTGATACAAACGATCTGCATTCCATATTTCAATCATCGTTTCTGATTCAAGAATTGTTGCAGTGTTAGCAGCCGCCAAACCACAATAATACGCTTCCACACCACCCGCATATATTACAGGTCTAACATAAAAGTTCTGCCTTCCACTTTCGGGCATAAAATCCCCACTTCTTACATTTAACTGCATAGAAAGTTTGCAATGCGTTTCACAACCGTTACAGCACAAACCCGATGGCAACTTAGGCTTTGGCCATTCACAATCGCGTATATCTTTTGCAAAATTACGTTCATATGCCATAATATACCCTTTTTACAAATCCAAAATACATCCGAACAGGACGGCGAAAAAGAAACACACACTGCCCCCAATTACAAACAGGTGCCACACCGCATGTGAAAACTTCATCCGGCGCCACAGATAGAAAATCACACCAATCGTGTACGCCAAACCGCCCGCCAAAATAAACCACAGGCCACGTTCTGGAATATTACGAATCATCGCTGGCAATATGAACAACAGCGTCCAGCCCATCGCAACATATAAACCAACCATCCATCTTGGCTGTTGTTTTGGATTTTTTATTTTCATGTACGACCCAAACAAAACAATCGCCCACAAAATTCCAAATACTGTCCACCCAACCAGTCCACGCAGATTGACCAGCAAAAATGGCGTATATGTACCTGCAATCAACGCATAAATTGCCACACTGTCCCACACTTCGAAAAAACATTCATGCTTTTTACCAATGGTTGCATGACACATCGTTGACCCAAAATACAGTGTTATCATCGTAACACCGAAAATCGCACAGGATACAATCGCCCATGGGTCTCCCTTAATCCCCGCAAACACAACCAACAATGTCAACGCCGCAATCGCCAACCCAATACCAATTCCATGCGTCAAAATATTCACAACTTCTTCTGCATGTGTACTTGGTTTTTCCCAGCGGAACAACCCCGTTGCCCGCAAAACCTTTAATAACTTTGATGCATGTTCATCTTTTTTAACGGCCTTGATTCTGGCCCGCTTTGTCTGTGTCATTTCATCGCTCCTTCGATTCGTTTAATAACTCTACCCCCGCCCATAACAGACATAATAGAATACAAATCTGGGGTGTTTGTGCGTCCCGACAATGCCACACGCAGATTCATCGCCACATCACCGTTTTTAATGCCGCATTTTTCCGCAACCGCAACGATTTTTGCCCACCAAGCATCTTTATCATCGGCCGGATTATAAGTTTCCAAAAACGCACGCAACGCATCATTATTGAATTCATATTCTGTATTTGGCACAAACAGTTCATCCCAGAAAAACGCAACATTTTCCAATGTCTGGGACCAAGTGATAAAGTCCTTGCGTACACGCTTTGGATTATCGCGCTCAATACCCAACACGCCCGTCAGATATTTTTCATCTGCAACTTGCATTTTGTTGGTATCCGTCCCATATTCATTTGCCCATTGGACAACACGATTTACCAATTCTGGCACCGGCAGCGAACCGATAAATTCCTTGGCCCACCATTCTAATTTTTTCATATCAAACAACGACCCAGATACTGGCATTTTCTTTGGACGCATTTCGTAATCCCAGAACGATTTAACCTGGCCCTTGACTTTTGCTTCTTCATATCCCGGCGCCAAAATATTTCCCAGATATTCAATCACAGATTCAACCGGCCAACCCGCTTCCAAGAAAAATGCAACATTTGCCTCGGGGTCTTTACGTTTTGACAATTTTCTTTGCTTGCCTGTTTCTTCATCAATCTTATCCAATGTCGCAATATGAACATATGCAGGCAATTCCCAGCCCATCATACGAAACATCTGAACATGCATCGCAAACGTTCCAAAATAAGACTCATCACGAACAACATGTGTTGTGTGCATAAAGTGATCATCACACAAGTGTGCAAAATGATACGTTGGCAACCCATCCGTAGATTTAATTAAAACAGTATCTTCATTATGTTCTGGCACAGACAGCGACCCACGCACCGCATCTTTGCAGAAAATACGCTGTTCTGGATTACCCATTGAATACAAACGAATTGACGGCACCAATCCCCTATCCAGATATGCAATAATTTCTTCTTCGGTTAAATCACGATCACGTGCCCACTCACCATAAATCCCCGTTGCAAAACCTGCCGCTTTTTGATTTTCACGAATCTCGTCCATTTCTTCCTGGGTTAAAAAGCACGGATATGCCAACCCACGTGCCAACAAATCTGCCGCCACAGAATGATAAATATCTTTGCGTTCTGATTGATAATATGGTCCATACAGCGGATCGTTTTCATACGTAATTCCAAATTCAGCCAACGAATTTATGATAATATCAACTGCATCTTTATTTTCACGCTTTGTATCTGTATTTTCAATACGTAACAAGAACACACCACCTGACTGTTGTGCCAACTTATAACTAATCAGTGCACTATACAAATTACCCAAATGCATATAGCCTGTTGGACTGGGGGCGAATCGTGTCACTTTAACCCCTTCGCCCAGATTGCGTACCGGAAATTTTGCTTCTAATTCATCCAAAGTATATTTTGGTGCCGCACCCAAAACACGTGCAATTAAATCTTTTGATAATCCATTTCTCATTTTACTTTTCCTTTTGCCAATCTTGTCTTAATTTTGAATATACCGCTATATCGTGAATCACACCATTTGGTAAAACCTCTGCCTGACGCAAAATACCATCTAATTTAAAGTTTAACCGTTCCGGTATTGCCCTTGATGCTTTGTTTTCCGTTGCACATCGAATTTCAACACGATTCGCATTTCCTTCTTCAAAGGCTAAATTTTGAACCTTTTCAACCGCCCTTGTCATTACACCACGCCCGTTTGCGGCTTTATCCAACCAATACCCAATTTCAACGGTTTTATTCGACACATCTTCACGCACCACACCAACCATACCACGAAGGCGCATATTTTCATACAATAAATATTTATTCGTATTCTCACTTGCCACAGATTTTGCTACATCAAATTCATCTTCTGGCTTACGGACAAAATCAACCCATCCCAACCAAGGACGAAAAAAATCACGATTTCTATTTACCACATCATATAAATCACGTGCCACCTGAAAAGAAGCAGCCGGCTTATACATATCAAATTCGAAATCAAAATCTATACTATGTGGATACTTCGCCATATCTATATATTCCTTGTATTTTTCGAAACTCAATTCTATACTAAATATATGGAAAAACAAGAAATAAGAACATTTGGTCGCCGTCACGGCAAAAAATTATCATTACGTCAACAAACATTGATTGACGAACTGTTGCCCACATTAAAACCAACAACCGGCAACATATTGGAAATTGGCTTTGGTGCGGGTGAACACGTACGTGATTTGGCACGCAATAATCCCACCAAAATCATTATTGGTGCCGAACCTTTTATGAACGGCGTCGCATCATTACTGTCTGCGATTACAGACGAAAAAACGAATCGGGTATTGGACGAATATCGAGGCATTCGCATTTGGGCGGATGACGTCCGTGATTTTCTGCGTACAACCGATTCGAAATTCGAACAAATTTGGGTATTACACCCCGACCCTTGGCCCAAGGCAAGACACGAAAAACGTCGTCTGTTAAATGCAGATTTTCTGAACACATTATCAAAATATTTGGATCAAAGTGGCGAAATCATAATCGGCACAGACCATTGGGAATATTTCGATTGGATTTTAGAACAAATAAAATCAACAAACTTAACCGCAACCATCCCCGACATGGAAATTATCCAAACACGGTATCAACACAAAAACAAAGCGGGAACAGACGCACCAAAATATTTGATATTATCGCTTTAACAATTAAACCAGAATTTTACCCCATTCAACAATTCGGGACGCATTGATTCAATCAATCGCACAGTTTGTTCTATACGCATGAAATTCGGGCCAAATGCAAAATGCAAATCAAAATTATTATTCTTGTCCCACGCATTTAACATACCATACAAACGCCCAACAAAATCCGATTTATTTCCCATATCATTGGTCAAAACAAACAATACAGACGAAGCATTAATTTTCCGTAAATTCGCAAACAATTCACCCCAATCATATGCGCCAACTTCACCAATATCTATACCTATTTCTAATGTTTTATCAAAGAACAAATCATCACGAATTATATGCACATTTTCAACCAAGCCCGTCAAAGCTGATGCCGGCAAAAAAACCTGCGCCCCATGCGCCCCACGTTTGAAAGCCATATTTATACGTGATGTCACATCAGAAATCTGGGCATCTGAAATAATTTTATCTGGGAAATAAAATCTGGCCATAATCTGTGTCATACTGTTTTCCAACCAAGGCCACACAACACCAACCGAATCGGGAACCACCGATACCGCGCACAATTTTTTTTCAACCGCATCGGCCGCAACACGCGCCAAATCTGTTGCCTCTAAATTACCTGCGCACCACAGCGCCGCATACGATTGATATTCTTCTAAAAATACATTCCCATCCATCATAACACTTTCTACTTTACCATAAATATGATACAATAAAAAACATAATGACAAATAAAATTAATAATATTTTATTAAGTATTTTATGGACAACTGCAATTACGCTGGGCGCATGCTTTTGGTTTAACACCATGTTTGGATTTAATCTGCTGTCCGGTGCCCATTGGCATCATCTGGCATATATGCAGGCATCACAAAATCCCGTCAAAGCAACTTTCTATATTTCATTGGTATGTTTTGTAATCATACTGATATATGGTTGGTATATACTGATACGTCCAAATTTACAAACAATCCGACGCACGCGCAAAATCCACACACAGCAACAGCAACCTGCGAAATCAACGACGCCCCCCGCACCTACGCCGGCCCCAATGCCCGTCGCCGAATCGGCCCCCATACCTGTCACAGAACCCGAACAACCCATCACCGAACAAACAACGCAGCCAACACCCGCGCCTGCGCCCGTTCCTTATGCATCCTCAGACAACACACAAACAAACGCCACATTGGAATCCGAAGCGCACCTGACACGTCCACCACGTCTTAACCTGTCTATCCAAACCAACCACACACCGGCACTTAATAACAACCAAACTGCCGTAACAACACCAACGACATTTACCCCCGCGCAATCCGAAGCGCAACCTGCCGATTGGATGCATTTGGGCGACATATTTACAGATGCGGGATACACTGTCAAAAACGCCCCAAACATCAACGGCCTGCAAACATCATTAATGGCAATTGGGACAAATGAAAACGTATGGATTGGCGCAGTTGGCATAAAAACCAATATCTTCGACGCGGCCTTAAACGTGGTCAGACAAGTATTCGCAGACACTTTGGAAGACATAGAAATCACAGTACACGGATTCATAATATCGGCCCCCGACGCCACAAATCCTGCATCGCCCGACATTTTAACATTTGACAGTCCAAATAATTTGCGTGAATATATGAACGAACATCGCAATCCGCCATTACCATCGGACGACAATGGTAATTTTGATGCGTTTTCATCATACATATCAACGGTTATTGATTACTTAGAGAAATTATAATGCAGTTATCTGAAAGTGCGGCCGAAAAAATATTATCTGATATGGGCATGGGCGATATGCCATTGGTCGAAATGCGCCCTATTCCGGCCCCTGTTCCGGCGGATTGGTTTACACGCTATAAAGAACTGTGCCGTGAATTCTTATTATCTTTAACCGATTCGGTTGACACATTGGCATTTATGAATTTTTCCCAAGACGAATTTATGGGATTAATAACGGCACAATCTGTACCGGAAAACTTATCTATACGCTTTCGCAAACCATTGGTATGGGGTGGCAAACTGGAAACAGACAACCTGTTTATGTGTTGGACGTTTCCACATTCATACAATCTGGACAGATTTATTGCCAATCAATTCGGCAACACAACAATTTGGATGCCAAACCCCGCCAAGAAAATATACCTGCCCGCCCACACCGCCGAAGGTGGCGATGGCGGCAACGCAACCGAAGACCGCTTGGCACAAATGGCCGCGCAACTGGCGTCCGGACGCGATATGTAACAATGGGAAACACAAATGACATGTGATGAATTTTTATCTGCTATGAAATCACGCGGCGCAATCATTACCGCCCCTGTTTCCACCCAGCAAACACAAATTACGAATACTGTTTTACAACAAATGCGTTGCGCAATGATACCCGCCTTTATGGCCGATTTATACAAACACTGTAATTCTATTAATCTGGGCAACGGCTATATTTTTGGGCCGGCCGAAACACAACGTGGCAACAAATTTCCAATTCCCACAATCATATCTGTTAACCAAGATATGTCCACATTGGGCCGCACAGTTGGCAAAACCATATTCGGACGCAATGATTTATTTTGGTTTGCATTTGACGCGTTTGGGGTATGCTATATGTTGGATAATTTAACATTAACACCACTGCGAAAATACGACGATCCATATCGCGCAATGGCCGACTGTTTAATCGCGGGCAAGATGTAATCAAATGAAAAAAATATCTGTATCTTTATCGGGCCATCAAACCAGCATTACACTGGAACCGGAATTTATTGATATTTTGAAAAAAATTGCCACAAAGCATGGCGTATCCATCGCATCCATAATATCTGAATTGGATAACACACGCGCACCCGACACAAATCTGTCATCTGCGGTACGCGTATGGATATTACATCAATTATTATTATCGGCAAAAATCTAAAATTATTTACTGCGTCTGTCTGTGACAACCAATACCACAATGGATATAATTAATATAATTATCATCCATCCATTTAATCCAATCATACGATATGGCGTAACATGCGCCCCCCAAACAAAGCCATCCAATACCCCCGCCTCGCCCACAGGAATCGCAGATACAATCCGCCCATCCGCACCAACAAAGGCACTGACCCCCGAATAATTCGCACGAACAATCGGCAATCCTGCCTCAATCGCATACCTGCGCACCATATCTAAATGCTGATACGTCCCCGGCGTATTACCAAACCAATTATCATTTGTAATATTTATAACCGCATGCAAATGCCCCGTCCCACGTGGCACCAAAGAATCAGAAAACACAACTTCATAACACACAGCCGGCACGAACAAGAAATCGCCTATACCCATTAATTCCGGTCCATTTCCCGCCGTTAAATTTGCAGGTGATGGCAAAAATCCCATTGGGCTGTATTCTCCAAACGGCACCAAATGTGATTTACTGTACACATGTTGAATTGCCCCAAATTCATCTGTAATAACCATAGAATTAAACAATCCGCCATTATTGAAAGTATTTGCCCCCAATATAATCGGCCGACTTAATCGTTGCGCCAAAGAAATAACATCATCATGCAAAACAACAAACGGATATGCGGTTTCTGGGAACACAACCAAATCCGGAATTTGCCCACCGGTCACCGCCAAATCATATAATTTTTCAACATTATTTTTGGCCAATTCAATTGCTCGGGCACGATTATGCGTCGCCTTTCTTTCTTGGGATTGCGCAACTTGAACGATACGAATCGTTGGTGTTGCACTGTCCATATCAATTCCCGTCCAATGAATATTAACCGCACCAAATACCATACCAATTAACATCAAACCGGCAAAACCAAACGCCCCACCCCAATGGCGTCTATTGCGCAAAAATTCAACAATACCGGCAACCAATCCAACCAAAACGAACGTTAACCCCAACGCCCCCCACAAAGACATAGAATTCGCCACAACCGGCCACTGCATCGCTATGTTCGCAACCGGATTCCATGGAAACCCCGTAAAGACCCATTCACGACACCACAGCACCAATGCCCACACCGCCGCAAACATTACAACACGTCCGAATACAGAATTTGTTTTTATTTTAGCAATCGCAACAAAGGGCCATGAAAATATTAATACACCCGCCATGGCCAACCCCAACACACCTGGAACTGTCCAAATTGCATATTGGGCTGCGATTTCTGGCACAACATATATCGAATGCAATGTCCACCAAAACATAGCCACAGAATACATTGCCCCAAATGGTGCAACCCGTAATAATGTCTTCCAAAAACCTGCGTCATTAACGTTACGCACCGTCAACCAATACGCACCTGCGATACCGATTATTGTCATTGGCCACATATAATATGGCGCAAAGCCAAATGCCGCAATCCCACCAAACAATGCGTACAGCGCATATTGCACCCAAGAATTCTTACGAACCTTTAACCGGTCAAACCATGCAACAAATCGTGCCGCCGGACAACAATCCCCATCAACACACACCACATCTTCATATGGATTATTTATCCCGAACTTTTTTAATATTGCTACTTCCTTCATTTCCATAATTGCAGCTTCATCATCGGTTATATGATCATGCCCCAACAAATGCAAAACCCCATGCACAACCATATGGGTCACATGATGTTCAAACGATATTCCCGATTGCTTAGCCTCTCGCATAACGGTATCAAAAGATATATAAATATCCCCCAACAACACATCATCACCCAATTCAAAAGACAACACATTTGTTGGTTTATCCACATTACGGTATTGCTTATTAATTTCATGAATTTCCGCATCATCAACCAAGACAATTGACACTTCACAATCTTTGTATACGGCACCCGCCGCCGTACAGGCGATTTTTTTGAAATTAATTTTATATTGATTCCAACGTGCATCATGCACATCAACACATACATTCATTTTTTATCTACCTTTTTGCCAAGTCCTGATTTTTTTGCGATTTTCGAACGTTTACGGGCATATGCCGGCGCAACAAATGGATAATCGTCGGGCAGTCCCCATTTTTCACGATACTGCTGTGGCGTTAAATCAAAGCGACGTTTTATATATCGCCGCAACATCACATGCCACGTTCCATCTTCTAAACATTGAATTTTATCACTTTGCACAGAATCATCAATTTGCTGTTGTGTCACCGTTGTTCCACGCAACACTTCACGCGCACCTTTGACGGCATCCGCCATTGTTAATTTAGGATTTGCCGCAATCGCCGCCGCCGCCAAATTTGCGACCGCCAAAGTAAATTCAGAATTTTTATTTCCCAACTTGCCAATCCTTGGTTTATTTAATACAATTACCAGTATAACATAAATAATCAACAAATAAAAGTTACCATAATATGACACGACCACTTGCGGATTTAATGCGTCCCAATACAATTGACGATATCGTCGGTCAAACCACATTATTGGGGGAAAACGGCCTTGTCCGCCGTATGGTTGACAATCAAAAATTATCTAATTTAATTTTATGGGGGCCACCGGGGTGTGGAAAAACAACAATTGCACGTGCATTGGCAAACTCGGTAGATATGGACTTTGTACCTATGTCTGCGGTATTCTCCGGCACTGCCGACATCAAAAAAGCAATGGATGCCGCCCGTATGAATCATGATATTGGTCGTGGCACATTATTATTCATCGACGAAATTCATCGATTTAACAAAACCCAGCAAGATACATTATTACCATATCTGGAAGATGGCACAGTCGTATTCATTGGCGCCACCACCGAAAACCCCAGTTTTAATTTGAACAACGCATTATTGTCACGTTGCCATATTGGTGTATTAACCGCATTGGCAACCGAAGATTTAATGACATTAATGTCGCGCGCCGAAGAATACACAAACAAAAAACTACCATTGGACGATGTCGCACGCATACACTTGGCGCAAATGGCGGATGGTGACGCACGATTTTTATTAAATACGGTCGAATATCTTTTTAACGCAAATTTCAAAAAACCATTAACGCCGGACACGTTGGATTCCGCCGTACAGAAACGCGCCCCAATGTCTGACAAACACGGCGACGAACATTATAATTTAATATCTGCGGTTCATAAATCCCTGCGGGCCAGTGACACCGACGCCGCCCTTTATTGGACGGCTCGTATGATGACATCGGGCCAAGACCCAATGTACATATTCCGTCGTCTGACCCGTTTTGCGGTTGAAGACGTTGGCTTGGCGGATCCAAATGCGTTACAGGTTGCAATTGCGGCATGGAACGCATACGAACGTCTGGGCAGTCCCGAAGGCGATTTGGCATTAACCCAATTGGTCATATATCTGGGGACGGCCCCAAAAAGCATAGGTAACTATCGCGCAATGAAGGCCGCATACGCCGCCGCCCGCACAACGGGCAGTTTACCCCCACCAAAAAACATATTAAACGCACCAACAAAAATGATGCGTGATTTGGGATATAACGCCGGCTACATATATGACCCAGACACTGCAACGGGTTTTTCCGGTCAAAACTGTTTTCCCGAATCGATGGGCAGACAACGTTTTTATGAACCCGTAGAACGTGGTTTTGAACGCGAAATTAAAAAACGATTGGAATATTGGGACACCCTGCGCAAAAAAATCAATTCCGAAAAAAATTAACGTCCTGCCCCCTTACGGTAACATAAATTAAGGATAATGGTATAGATATGGGATGGGGGGCGACATCGTAGTGTACATAACGCTACATAAGACACCCCACCCCCTTGCAGTGGAATAAATTAAAGATAATGATTTAGATAAAAGTAAAAACACCGGCGTAGTGTACAGAAGTTACATAAGCCGGTGTTTTTACTTTTAGATAAATTATTAGATTTAATTTATGCGGCGGCTGTGAAGACCTTTTGCACATCATCATTGGCATCCAACGCATCAACCAACTTTTCTAATTTGGCATACGCTTCATCATCTAAATCCATTGGCATATTTGGCAACCAAGTCAATTCGGCCTGTTCTGGTTCGCCCAATACATCTGCCAAATATTTTTGTACGGTTACAAAATCTTCTGGTTTTGTGGTGATGATAAAGCCCTCTTCTGATGCTTCTAAATTATCCGCATTGGCTTCCATAATAATTTCCATCATTTCATCTTCGGTTTTACCAATGGATGCAGGATACATAATTTGACCGGCACGCGTAAACATAAACACAACCGAACCTTCTTCACCCATATTACCGCCATTCTTTCCAAAGATATTACGAATTTCCGGCACGGTACGACGTGGATTATCGGTCAATGCCTCTACAATAACCGGCACAGCACCTGGGCCATATCCTTCGTAACGAACTGCTTCGTAATTTTCTGTATTTGCACCCGATGCTTTATCGATTGCACGTTTAATATTATCGTTCGGCATAGAATTTTTACGTGCCGTCAAAATCGCCAAGCGCAAACGCGGGTTATTATCCGGATTTTTATCACCCAATTTTGCCGCCATAGTAATTTCACGTGCCAATTTTGTAAACAATCCACTGCGCGCTGCGTCCGCTGCACCTTTTTTATGTTGGATATTATGCCATTTACTGTGTCCACTCATATTTGACCTTTTTATTTAATTAGATTAAAATTACCCCAAAAGGATAACAAATGATTGGAAAATTGCAAGGCATTGTTGACTATATCGGCGATGGATACGTTATTTTATTAACGCACGGTGTTGGATATAAAGTTTACACCCCCGAATATCTAACGCATAAATCAACGGTTGAATTATGGATTGAAACCGTCGTACGCGAAGATTCCATTCGTTTATTTGGATTTTCCAACATTCAAACCCAAGACCTGTTTAATATGTTAACCGGTGTTTCGGGCGTCGGACCAAAAGTTGCATTGGCCATTTTGGGAACAATCAAATCTGACACACTGATGTCTGCCATCGCAACAGGCGACGCAAAAACAATCGCAACCGCCCCCGGCGTCGGCAAAAAAATGGCAGAAAAAATCATTGTTGAATTAAAAAACAAAGTCGGCGGCATATCTGCAACACTGTTTGCACCATCTGCACAAAACATTGCATCTGCGTCATCTGCCCTGCCCGATTTATTAATGGCATTAGAGGCATTGGGATATCGCCGTTTGGACATAATTGAAATGGCACAAAAATTGGTAAATCAAAATCCATCCGCCGACGTTGCTGCACTGGTTCCATTGGCGTTAAAAGAAATCAGCAAAGGAAAATAAAAATGCCTCCATTCAAAGAGCAATTTTTATCAGCAATTAAAAATATGACCGCCCAGCCACGTAAATACAAAGTACTGGAAGATTACGAAGATTTAGAGGATTTATTACTATTGGGCAACAATGTATTGGATTACGTTGATTTGTCTGCACTGGATTTACGCCCACACGAAAAATTATTATTATCTGAACCCGACGGCCCATTTTCTGTGTTGGGCATCAAAGGTTGGACCGAAAATGTAATCTGGCCCAGTGCCGACAAATTACCAGATGGCTTTGATCCACACAAATTATTATCAGATTCCAAAACCACACCCGAAATAACCAAACTGCACAAATCCGGAAAAACCGGCACGGGTGTAAACATTGCAATTATTGACGGCATACTGGACATCAGACATCCCGAATTCCAAGACAGATTAGAAACCGTGCACGCACCCGTATTCAAAATGAAAAACACCACCCCTCATTTCCATGGCAGTATGGTTACATCCTGCGCTGTTGGCCGTGAAACAGGTGTTGCACCGAATGCAACCGTTCATTATTTCACATGCGCCAAAGCAAACGAAGAACGCGCAAACGAAATACACACTGTATTAACCAACATTATAAAATTTAACCAAGAACTGCCCCCACACAAGCGTATCCACATACTGTCTTACAGTGGCACCCCAATGGGTTCATCAATCACCGCAGCAGACGAATTGCGTATCATCCAATTATTAAAAGAAATTGAATCAATGGGGGTAAAAATCGTCATATGTGGCGACACGACCAGAAAACGCCACTTTTATCCCGAATCTTTTTCCATTTCAAAACACGATTTTATACCATGCACATTGGACACAGCATCTGTCGGCGACAACAGAATAAATTATAAAACCGATGTTATCGGCATACCAACAAACAAACGAACAACCGCCAACACAAACGGTTTTGCATACAAAAAAATATGCGGTGATTCTGCATCTGCACCATATCTGGCGGGGGTATTTGCATGCGCTTTACAAGGCAACACCATATTTTGTTCGCGTCCAAATTGGCAAAACGAACTGAACGAAATAATGCGCGCAACCGCAATCGAACACCCACATGGTGGCAAAATAATCAACCCGTCGGGCATTGTTGAACGTGTTTCAGAAATCGCCCGCAAAATGGAAATGGATTTAATTAAACAACAGGCATCACAACATGAATAACGACACAATCTTTGCTTTATCATCTGGGCATGGAAAATCCGGAGTTGCAGTTATCCGTATCTCGGGCACAGATTTACAAAACACTTTTGCAAAAATGGTCAACAAACAATCCATCAAAAATCGCTTTGCGTATTTTATAAACCTGACCGATGACAATGGTGATTTAATCGACCAATGCTTGGCAGTATATTTCCCTGCCCCAAACTCTTTTACGGGCGAAGATGTTATCGAATTACACACACACGGCGCACCGGCGGTAATAAATAAAACTTTTGAATATTTATCCGGCAAACAGATGCGTATGGCAACCCCCGGGGAATTTTCCAGACGTGCATTTTATAACAACAAAATGGACTTGGCGGACGTTGACGGTCTGGCGGCATTGTTGGATGCACAAACAGACAAACAAAGACAACACGCATTAAAATCTATGTTGGGCCACGACAGTGAAATATACAACACTTGGCGCAACCAAATGGTTGAAATATCGGCCTATGCGGCGGCAATGCTGGATTACAGTCCAGATGATTTACCACCAAACATTGGCGAAAAAATTTATAACCGCACACAAAAATTATCCAATGAAATTACAAACGCATTGAACAATTATCACACATCACGCGCCATACGCGGTGGCATAAATATCGCATTGGTTGGCGAAACAAACGTTGGGAAATCATCAATATTTAATTATATGGCGGGGTCTGCACGCGCAATCGTATCCGATATCGCCGGCACAACACGCGATGTTGTTTCAATTAATCTGGACATTGACGGATACATGGTAAACCTGTCCGACACAGCGGGCATTCGTGAAACAGATGACGAAATCGAAAGCATTGGCATAGAACGCACGAAATCAGAAATAGAAAATGCCGACATAGTAATCAACGTCTATACGCCGGAAAACCTGCCAAAAATGCAATACTTTGATTCACGCATTGGCCCAAATCCAAATATAAACATTGTTAACAAATCTGATACTGCAATTGATTTTAACACCGAATTTGGCCTGTATGTATCCGCCAAAACAGGCGAAGGCATGGATGAATTCATGGAATTATTACGCGCCAAAATTCATGAAATAATGGACACATCTGAAAACACATTAACAATCAATGCGCGCACAAAATCATTATTAATCGACGCACAAAACGAATTATCCAACGCATTAACCGCCGGCGACAATTACGACATATTTGCCGAACACACCCGCCGTGCATCCGATGCCATTGGTAAAATACTGGGGACAATTACCGCATCCGAAGTATTAGATATGACATTCGGCCAATTGTGCCTGGGGAAATAACCCCCAGACGGGAAATCCCCCCTAGCAATGAATTAAATTAAAGATAATGGTATAGATACGGGATGGGGGCGACATCGTAGTGTACAAACGCTACATGAGATGTCGCCCACACCCCCGACAGTGGAATAAATTAAAGATAATGGTATAGATGCGAATAAACCCGTTTGCGTAGTGTACATGACGCTACATGAGCAAACGGGTTTATTTGCAGATATGCCATTAGATTTAATTTAATCAGAACAGGATGTTGATACGTCCCCCAACCTGCACATCATCTGATTCGAATTCATAATCAATATGTCCAATATATTGGGTGCGACCATATTGGCGAACCAATTTAGTATGCAACCATTCTTGGTCATAATCGGTATGATTAATTGGGTCTTTGTGTGTGGCTTTACGAATTGTTAATCCACCGCCCAAACGCCAATCTGGTGCAATTCTGAAATATGCTTCGGGCATAAAGTCCAAAAAGGCAACGCCACGTTCATCATTAAATACCCATGTTGATTTAACCGTTGCAGACAAAGTCATCCCCAACCATTGACGCCCCATACGCAACCCAACATAATACGTAGAATCCGCGTAATCCGGCGTACGCACACGATGACTGCCACCAAACTTAAATCCAAATAAAACATCTGAAATTATATCCGAAGGCATATCACCCAATGCAGAAACGCGATATACACCACCCAAATCAATTGCGGCAAAACCATCTTCGGGACCATTAAAATCATGCTGATAAAAAACATTTGCCCCCAATGCCAAACGTTCATTTATGCCATAGGATGCCGATTGACCAAATCGCAAAATATGATCCCAATACGTCACAGACGACGTTGTTAAAATTGTATCATCGGCCAACAAGAACAAAGGGTCTGACGAATCGCGCGACAATTCCGCACGTGCAAAATTCGGCATCATCATCACAACACACATAAACAATACAGATAAAAATTTTTTCATATTCTCTCTCATTACGATTAAACTTTACCCCCATGAATCACGGGGGCAAAGTAATTTTTTATATAATTAGAACTGGAATATAACCTGTAATCCAACAGACGTGTCGGAATATTTATCCAATTCAACTGTTCCCAATTTTGTAAAGTCCGTCAACGCCGTACCATCTTCTAATTCTGCCGCTGGCTCTTGCCACCAGAATCCCAAATTTTTACCATCTGCACTGTCATAGAACGCGGTTTTCACATACAGATTCAATGCGAACCAATCATTTGGCTGCCAACCAATTGCACCTTTGATTGATGCTTGGTTATGCCAATCATAATCACCATACAGCGCTTCTACATTCAAAGTCCAATCTTCGTTCAACACACTGAACACACCCAAACCACCTTCGATATATGCGGCACTGGAATCACCAACTTGGTATGGGATATACATTGCGGAATCACCACCCAATGCATTTTTACCGGCGACATAGTTGCCATATGAATTACCTTCTAAATCCAAATACCAACCACGAACCAAACCATAGATTGTTGATGTTTGCACTTTTACACCGGCCTTCAAATCCAAGACAAAGTTATTCGAAACATCTTTTTGATTCTGATAATAACCGGACAATGTTGCAATCCAATCTTCATTATCTATAAAGCGCCACTGGGCCCCCAAACCGAACAAGTTTATACCATTGTCATCCATTTTATCATCGGGCGAATCATCATCCCATGTATATTCATATTCGGAAGCATCATATTGCAACATACCCAAAACTGCGATACGTTCTGTGATACCATAACTGAAATCTTCTTTGACGGAAATGGTATTTGCACTCCAATCACCGCCCATACCGTTCCACAATGTTTCTGGTGCACCATTTGACATAACCGGCACAGTTTGATTAATTGTAAAATCATACCCCGTCATATTATAAGAGATATCTGTAATAGAACCGAACATCCCCTTTACCGGTTGAAAGAACGGATGTGCCAAATAATATTTACGTTTCATTGTATCAACAACGCGTTCCGCACGTGTTGTACGAATTGTTGTTTTTGTTGCACCACTGTTGTCATATTGTTTATACAGTGCATTGCGACGTGCAGGTTCTGCATAATACAAATCACCGGCATCTTTTTGTTCATACGTACGTGTTGTTGTACGTGTTTGATATTTTTCATAGTTTATATTTTGACGTTCACGTGTTGCAGGCGCATCGGACAAATTTGCAACCGACCCCGAACGCGTACCCCAATTTGTTTCTGCCATTGCATTGGTACCGGCCAAAACAGCCAACGCACCTGCTAAAATAACGATTGGTTTTTTCATGATAACATACTCCTTTTGGCTTAAATTATATCACAAAGCCCCGCAATAACCAAGAATAAAAATCCGCCCAATGGGCGGGAATTTTAACCTATAAAATATGTCTTTTATTGTTTGCATCTGGGGCACTGACGATACCATCCTGCTCCATACGTTCCATGAATCCGGCGGCTTTATTATATCCAATTTGCAATCTGCGTTGAATATATGAAATGGTCGGCTTTTTATCACGCAACACACACTCTTTGGCACGCGCGTATAAATCGGCATCTTTGTCACCACCGCCGCCACCAATGGCCCCCGGCAAACCTGAAAATCCACCATCACCACCACCATCGCCACCATCACCATCGGTAACACCGGCCGCATATTCTGGTTCACCTTGATTACGCAAGAAATCACCAATTCGACCCAATTCGTTATCATCAATAAATGCACCATGAATACGCACAGGCACACGCCCCGCTTCACTGAACAACATATCGCCGCAAGACAACAATTGTTCTGCACCACCTTCACCCAATGTGGTTGTACTGTCGATTCGGCTGCGTGCTTGGAATGAAATACGTGTTGGGAAATTCGCTTTGATAACACCTGTAATGGTTGTCGCGTCTGGTCGCTGGGTTGCCATTACCAAATGGATACCGGCCGCACGTGCTTTCTGGGCTATACGTTGCACACAGGCCTCTACGTCTTTACGCGCCAAACTCATCAAATCTGCAACCTCGTCAATAACTATGACAATATATGGCATATCCGACAAATCAATTTCTTGGGTTTCAAACAGCAACTCACCCGTTTCTTCATCGGTACCAACAGCAACCTGTTTGGTTAATTTTTCACCACTGGCGCGTTTTTGTGCCGCCAATTCATTATAACTTTCTATATTACGCGCATTTAACACCTGTAATTGTTTATACCTTTCTTCCATTTCACGAACCGCCCACTTTAATGCATTAACCGCGGCCGCCGGATCCAACTTTACAATTGGCGTGATTAAATGTGGAATATCATCCCAAAAACCAAAATCCACACCCTTTGGGTCAATAATCATCAATTTACACTTATCTGGCGTAAAGTGATAAACAATTGACGTAATAATAGATTGAACGAACACAGATTTACCCGAACCTGTACGTCCTGCAATTAACATATGTGGCATTTTTGCCAAATCAAAATACATTGGGTTTCCACCAATATCCACCCCCAAAGCCAAAGGTATTTTATATTTAGATTCTGTGAAAATATCATTTTCAACCAAACCACGAAAGCGTACATTTTGGCGTTTAATATTCACCATTTCAACACCAACAAAATTCGTACGTGGGATATGCGCTATACGAATATTTTCTGTTGCCATTGCACGTGTCATATCTTTCACAGTTTCTGTAATTTTGGCAATACGCATACCTGTATCAGGTTCAAATTCATACAGCGTAACAATTGGTCCCGGCTTAATTCCAACGACACGACCAAATACCCCATATTCTGCAAAATGGGTTTCCATATTACGTGCATTTTGTTTCAAATCTGGCGTAACTGCACATTTACTGAAAGATGACTTTTCCAACAATTTCGGATCTGGCAATTGAAATTCATTTATTTCACGCACGCGCTGTGGCTTAACCGCCGGCGCAACAGCCGTCGCGGTCTTGGTTGTTTTTCTGCGCAACAATCCGGCGATACTTTTTTTATTTTTAACCTCTGCCACAGGTTCTTCTGTAACTTCTTCTGCAGGTTCTTCTACTTCTTGGTCTGCGCCCTCTTCTGCATCATCTGCATCACCAACATCATCTGAAACAACATAATGTTTTCTTAAATGGAATGCGCCTGCAATCCAATTAAACGTGCGTACACATACACGAATACCAAATCGTACATGTGCCCACTTAATATGCAATAACATCCCCCCCATCACAAAGAAGACCGCCAAGCATACCACCCCAATCAAAATAACCCAATTACCAATAATCGCCCCCATATCCATGGCGGCAATCGCACCAAAAATCCCACCATACGTTGATGCAGGCGCAACCATACCAAACCCAACTGCACCGGCACACACTGCGATAAAGACACGCAACACATCATATTCCGGTGTGGCATATTCATCCACCACAGCAACCATACGCATTGCCCCCCATCGGGCAACATACAATGCAATAAATACCGCCGGCACGACCCCAACGCCATAACGCATTAATCCAACAACATACCCCATAAAACTTTGATTACCAAATGTACTGGCCACCGCGAACCCATCCAAATAAGGATTATAGAACAGCAACGACCCCACACCCCAAATACCCAACAAAAATACCGCCACACCAATTAAGCGTGCGATAAACCCCTTTAATGCGCCGGAAATACTGTCCGGCAAAAATTTAGATTTCTTTGCCATAACGCATATATAATATCATAAAAAGCACCAAAAAAACAGACGATTGTTTCTATTTTTTCTTAATTTTAATCAAAGTACTGTACACCAAATCGGCCATAACCATACCGATAAACGCGCCAAACACCACATCTGAAAACCAATGTACACCCAACATTAATCGCGATACCGCAATCACCGTCGCCAACGTCCATGTAAATAGCTTAAATTTTGGCATTAACAAACCAATCATCACCAAACCGGCAAAACTGATTGCCGTATGCCCCGACGGCATCGAGTTATACAACCAATCCGATGAATACGGTTCAAAGGTCACAGGGGTTGCATCTGCCATAAAACCAACCAATGGACGAATACGCCCAATCATAAACTTTAATATTTTTACACATACCCCCGTTAACAACACGGACATAAAAATAAAGAACGCATTTGTATTAAAAACTTTATAAATTCCATCTTTTACAAATGCAACAACAGACACCCGCCCCGCCGCATCTTTATATTTAATTCCATTTTTCACAGATTTAATAATATATGCCAACACCAACGCCGCCGCCGATAACACAATCCACACATGGCCATCAAACATAACTTCAAACCACCACGTCCACAACCCATAATTCAAATCAGTAAAGAAATAATAAAATGGCATATCCAACCAAAACATACCCAACGCAACCGCCATGCCCGCAACCACGGCACCCAACGCAATTGCCATCCAATTAATTTGATTATGCTGTTTCAAAAACATACCACACCCCCACGGTCAATTATTCATCGTGCGCCAATAAACGACCATAAATTTTATCATCCGACAAAATTTGTGCTGCAACCGCAATCGCCAAAGCGTCTTCATCGGCACCACTGGTCAAAACAGGACAACCGCGTCTGACATCTTGCGGTTTAATATTTGCCTCTTTATTAAAATCACGCGCACTAAAATCACCATTAACAACGTTCAAAAAGAACGCATTTTGTTGTCCATTGGAACGAATGTTTGATAAACACACAATTGGGAATATACCCCGTCCATCAATTGTGTGCCCCGCCCCCGTCTTAATAGATTTATTTAACAATTCCAACGCACCACCATTATTCAAATCAATATGCGATGCAATACGCGCCACACCGGCGGTTGGTGTACCAACCAAAACACCACGATTATTTTCATAAAACGCCGCAACAATCGCTTCGGCCGTACCGCGTGTCATATCGGACATCAAAACCACCACATTTGCATTGGTTGCGGCCTGGCCCCCTGGAACAACCTCTACTTCATCACGCGCCGTTTCTACAATACGCATTACAGGCACCGCCCCAACAAACAGTCCCGCCAACTTTGCCGCCGCCCGTTCATCATCACCAATTGCGGTACGTAAATCCAAGACAATACCCATCGGATCTGGGTATTGTGCCAATGCATCGGCGATGATATTAACCGCACCATCTGATACTTTGTGAACAACAAATTCCAACATACCACCGGAATCTTTACTTGTATGTCTGATAATATCCGCATCTGCCAAGACAATCGAAGCACGTCGCAACACGACGTTTTTTTCACCATTTGGCGTTAACAGTTTCATCTTGGCGGTCCCCGAATTAAATCCGGTCATAATTGCATTTAATTGACCATCATCAATATTTGCAACAAATTCACCATTAATCTGAACGATTAAATCCCCCGCGCGCACACCGGCAATATCGGCAGGCGCCCCTTTATAGACACCCGTAACACGCCAATTTCCATTTGTATCACGATAACCTTCGATACCAACACTGGTCAACAATCGACCATCTTCGGCAATTTCGGCTGCTTTGGAAAATATATAGCGTCCATTTTCATCCACACCCGCCATCAAAGCATCAACCACAGTACGATAAACTTCACTCTGTGTTAAATCTTTCAGTTGTGCATTATTCGCCCGCATTTTCAAAATCAAAGCGGTTGTAATTTCACCAAATCCATACCAATCCTTTGCCTCTGGGCGCGGGAAATTACCAACGATTTCATCCCCCCAAACCAACACAACCCGTTCATCGGTCGCGGCGATATGTGCCTTTGGATTAATTTTTTCTAAACTTTCAATTGCAACATTCAAACTTTTACCGGCCCAATTTACTGCATCCAACTTTTCATAAATTTCTGCAAAAGTTTTAGACATCTCAAATACGGGCAATCCATCCTGTACCGGTTCATCTGCAAAGAACAAACTTTCCGCAAACAGCGGCGTTGCCACACAGGCAAAAAATCCCACAAAGAATAACTTTTTTAACATATTCATTTGTCCCCCCTTTTTTTGTCCGTATGACAACGCAAAGATTATTTATCTGCATCACGCAAATTGAAATTCAACAAAATAACGTTTGAAATATAAATACTGGTAAAAGTACCCATTATAATGCTGAAACCCATAGCCAATGCAAATTCTTGCAATTGTGCCCCACCAAAGAAATACAATCCAATCATTGCCAACAATGTTGAAACACTGGTCAGCATTGTACGACGCAACATTTCATTAATGGACAAATCAACCAATTGATCCATTGGCATTTTATGATATGTCTTGGTATTTTCATCGATACGGTCATAATTAACCACTTTATCATTAATTGAATAACCAATACCGGTCAATATAACAGCAATCGCGGTCTGATTAAATTCCAATCCCGCAATGGAAAAGAACCCAAACATTAACATAAAGTCCAAGAACAAAGACACCAATGCACCAACCGCATATCCGCCTTTATATCGAATCCAAACATATATTGCCATCATAATAAAGGCGAACAAAATTGCCAAAATACCACCACGCACCAATTCGCCACCAATTTTTGGCCCAACGATTTGAATTTGTGCATATTGAACATTTTCACCCAAAATACTTTTAATTTGGGCAACACGTTCATTTTGCTGTGCATCTGTTGCACCTTTTGGCAACCCAACGCGTATCAATATAGACGTTCCATCAACCTGTTGCAATTCCGGGCTAAACGCTTCTAATTCAGAACGCATTTTATCAATGGTGTATTCGGCGTTTACCGGCGTAACCTCCATTGCGATACCGCCTGAAAAGTCAATACCATAATTCAACCCACGAAACAACAGCGACAAAACCGTCAACAATAACAACGCACCCGAAATCAAGTACGATAATTTACGATATTTCATAAAATGCAGTTTCATATCACAATCCCCTTTGCATTATCTTGTAAAACCAATTTTCTTATTTTTACCGTTCATATACCAATCCACCATAATTTTGGTCAACCATACGCATGTAAACAGTGTTGTCAAAATACCAATGGACAAAGTCACGGCAAAACCACGAATTGGACCTGCGCCAAATTGGAACAGCACCAACGCACAAATCAAAGTGGTTAAATTTCCGTCCAAAACCGTCTTCATAGAACGATCAAAGCCCAAATTTACCGCACGCAATGTTGGTACACCGGCCTTTACTTCATCGCGTATACGTTCAAACGGCAACACATTTGCGTCAACCGCCATACCCAACGTCAACACGATACCCGCAATCCCCGGCAAAGTCAGCGTCGCCCCAAACAAAGCAGTCAATCCAACAATCATTGTCAAATTCACAATCAATGCCGCCGACGCAATAATTCCGAACAAACGATATACGTATAATAAGAATATAAAGATAAATATTACACCAACAATTGATCCAACTTTACCTTTTTCAATTGTATCCGCCCCCAAACCTGCACCAACGGTACGTTCTTCTATAACCTGTAACGGCGCAGGCAACGCACCACTGCGCAACAGAACGGCCAAATCTTTTGCCTCCTGTAACGTAAAGCCACCAGAAATCTGACCACGTCCACCCGGAATTGGTTCACGAATAACCGGCGCCGACAATACTTTACCATCCAAAACAATTGCAAATCGTTCATTTACGTGTTCTGTTGTCAACTTTGCGAAACGACGCGCACCCGACGCATCGAACACAGTCGATACAACCGGCATATTATTTTGGTCAAAGTCGGCTTGGGAATCCTTTAACGCGTCACCCGAAACCTCTACACGCGAATAGACCGGTATTAATTGCCCCGGCATATCCATATATGGCAAAAATTCTGTACCATTTGGCGCACGACCCGACGCAATTTGATCACCGGTTACGCTTTCATTAACCAAATGGAATGTCATTTTGGCCGTCTGACCAATCAAGTTTTTAATATGTTCCGGATTATCAACCCCCGGCAATTGCACCAAAATATACTTTCCACCCTGACTTTGGATAGATGGTTCTTTTGTTCCCAGCGCATCAATACGACGACGCACAATTTCAATACTGCGCGCCAAAGCATCCTGAACCATATCTTGTTTTTGTTTTTCCGAATAAGACAATTCAATCGTCTTGTCGTCCGATGTAATATCAACCGTATTACCAAACGCGGCCTTCAAGCGTCCCTTGGCATCAGACACCTGATCCGCTTCACGCACAACCAAAGACACCACACCATCGTGATTGCGTAAATTTGAAAAACGAATAACACCTTTTTCACGATTAATCAACGCACTGCGCGTTTCTTCATATAATTGTTGTGTTTTTTCTTGGAACATAGTCGTTGTATCAACTTCTAACAACAACTGAGCCCCACCCTTTAAGTCCAACCCCAACGGCACCGGCTCAATCCACGATGGAAAGTAAGGCGCCATACTTGGCAACAACGTCGGCACAGCCAACAACATACAAAACACCGCAACAAAAACAATTGCCAATTTTTTAAACATAACCCATACCCTTTCTTATTCTTCTACGCCTGCAACTGCGTTTTTATTAACTTCAATTACAACGCCTTTTGCAACTTCTAATTCGATTGTTTTTTCATTTACTTTTTTAATGGTACCATAAATACCTGCGGCCATAACACGATTGCCTTCTTTCAAAGAATCCAACATTTTTTGATATTCGGCCATACGTTTTTTATTTGGACGCACCATCATGAAATAGATAATCGCAAACGCAATCACACAATACCAAATCATCCCCCACACACTCCCCTGTGGTGCTGCGGTCACTGCGCCTGTTTCTACGGCAGTCTCAACTACTTGTGCTGTTTGTTCCATATATTTCTCCTTGCTTTAATAAAGGCACAATAGTAAAAAAACCTAGAAAAGTAAAGGAAAAATACAGCAAAAACTTAATCTGTCGCATGATAAACAGCGCCATTATATTTCACATTCAATCGTCCGGCGCCCTGTTCTAACTTTACATAGCATTTTTGATTATTATACCTCACAACTATTGACGGCTCTGTATACTTTTCTGCCCACAACGTAAAACCATCCCCCGTTGACAACATTAATTTGGAAATACCTATTTCACACGGTGTCTCCAGAACCACAGACGTAAATAACCCCGCCTTAATCGCATCCAATTCCGTAGCGGTACCCCGAAACCCATTATGATAATTATCCAACCACGCATTACCACTGTTATCAACCAACCACAATTCTGCACAACGCGCTGAACAATACTCCGAGAAGTACGACATAGAACTGCTACCATCACAATGGTTTTCCGTCTGTCCATAAATACCATGATATACCCACAAACCTTCATATGGCACGGTCATTTTACACCAACAATGTATATTATTTGCATCACGATTTTCCGAAGCATCAATTGTTGGTTGTTTTTTTGACACATCACCAACAACACCACTTTGCGATGAACATAACGCAATCCCCGTTACTGATTGCCCGCCACATTCACTAAACCAGTTGCCATTCCGATCATAATAGTTATTACTCCACGGGGTCCATGTACAGACAGTATCTGTTGTAAAAACATCTGCACACACTATCAACGGCAATCCCAAAAAACACAAAAAAACAAATACCCCTTTCATAATAAAAAACCGCCATTTTGGGAATATGGCGGTCGGGGTGCTCAAAAAATCATAGCAAAGAATGATTCCGCCGGCTTTTGGGGACATGCCCCTGTTGTATGGCCGACGGCACCCCGACACAAATTAGAAATGTCGGGAACACATCAAAAAAGACGCCCGCGCGTCCTTTTCTGTGCGGATAATTGGTGCGCATTTTATCACACCACTTTGCTAAAGGCTTTTGAGAGCCCCGAATCCACATCCCTGTGAACTCAACATGAATTGTATCACACCCCAGCCAAAAAATCAATTACTAGGATAAATAAATGTTTAGTGCTAGTGACCAGCGAACAGTGAATGTGTGCGGCATTTACCGCACATTATAGTGCCACCACTAACCACTAAAAATCCCCGCAAAGCGGGGATTTTTATCTCTCGAACCATGTATCGACTTCGGTCAATGGAATAAATTTATAAACTGGACGCCCATGATTACACTGCCCCGCCCGTTCTGTACGTTCAATATCCCGCAATAATGCATCCATTTGAATCATATCCAAACGCTGTCCCGCCCGCACCGAATGATGACACGCATAGTTCGCCAATTTCAAATGCAATTTTTCATTTAATTGCGAAGAATGCCCATTTTCACGTACTTCATCCGCCACGGCACGCAACACATCCGCCCAATTCAAATCCCAATCTGCCGGCTTTTCAAATACAGCCACCGCGCCATCACCAAACGCATCAACCTGTAATCCCGACGCTTTTAATTCATCGGCAATCGATGTTATTGCCACCACATCTTCTTCACGCAAATTAACAACAATTGGCGTTAACAGCGGCTGACCTTTTATCCGACGTGTACGCAGTTTTTCATACGTTATACGTTCATGCGCCGCATGTTGGTCAATAACAACCATATTATTTTCTTTTTGCGCAATTATGTATTTATTACCAACCTGCCCCACAACACGTCCCAACGGCAAATCATCAACCACCGGTACATCTGTCGGCGTTACCATTTGTACAATTGATGCCTCAGGTTCAACCGGCACAGAATTTGCAAACATTTCCGTCGCAATCGCATTCAACTTATCATGCACTGAAAAAGTTTCACGTCGCATCGGCATAGACGGCATTGCAAACATACGTGACACAGGCGCCGCTTTTGGCGTATTATCCACCGGCATATTCGCCACATTTTGTACAATCGCATGATTTAATGCCTGACCCAATTTATCACGCATCGCCTTTATCATAAATGCACGCACATGTGACGGCTCTAAAAAATGTACCTCTGTCTTTGCCGGCGACACATTTACATCAACCGCATTTGTCGGCAAAGTCAAATACAGCGCACACAGCGGGAATTCACGCGCATGCATAACATCCATATATGCCGCACGCAGTGCGCCAACCAAAACCTTATCTTTAACCGGCCGCCCATTTACAAACAAATATTGATCAACCGATGACGCGCGTCGCAAAGTTGGTTCCGACACCAAACCCGTCAATTGCAATCCCGCCCCAGATGACGATTGCGCCTCTATCTCTAACATACGCCCTGTAACATCTTCACCCATAACGGCGGTAACACGATCCATCAAATCCTGACCTTTTGGGAAATGCCATTTATTATTCAACACAAAGCCCACGTCACGACGCGCCATCGCCAAACGTTTTACAACATCCACCACAGACATCATTTCGGCACGGTCACCGCGCAAAAACTTTAATCGCGCCGGCGTACGTCCAAACAAATTCTTAACGCGAATTCGCGTACCCTTTTCCCAATCCGAAGGCACCACCTGTCCCGTACTGCAATCAATTTGCCACCCGTTCGCATCCATACCATTACACGTATCAATCGTCATATCAGACACAGACGCAATAGACGGCAACGCTTCACCACGAAACCCCATAAAGTTAATATTTAACAAATCATCATCGGGTAATTTGGATGTTGCATGTCGTGTAATGGCGCGCGACAAATCATCACGCGACATCCCCGAACCATTATCAATAACACTGATTAACGTCCGCCCACCATCAACGACATCAATAACAATTTGGTCTGCCCCCGCATCCAGCGCATTTTCTACCAATTCCTTCACCACACTGGCGGGACGTTCTACAACCTCGCCTGCGGCGATTTGATTGATTAAAAAGTCCGGCAACACACGAACAGCCATCAAAAAATCCCCCCGACAACCATTATTACGCTTTGAATTTCACTTCTAATATTTCGTATTCTTTTTCGCCACCCGGCAAACGAACCACACACGTATCACCAACGCACCGACCAATCAAAGCACGTCCCACCGGTGAAGTACACGAAATAACCGTACGACCATCCGATTCAATATCGGACAAAATTCTGCATTGTAATTTATTACCATCTTCATCTTCGGCCACAACACGCGCCCCAAACATAATACGGTCACCGGTCAAAGAATCTATGTCAATAACAGATGCATTTTCAATAACACCTTCGATAAATCTTATACGCGAATCAATTTGTCTTTGTTTTTCTTTTGCCGCGCTGTAATCGGCATTTTCGGACAAATCCCCCAAAGAACGGGCCCACTGGACCACCTTCAAAATCTCTGGTCTTTGATTTTCCTTTAAATCTTTTAATTCTTTCAACAAATTATCAAAACCTTCACGTGAAATCGGCTTTTTTTCCATACCTGTACCTCTGCGCTGTTATTCAAGATAGATTGATAAATTATACGCATTCATTTTAATTTTGCAATTATCAATTTATGCCTGTATAATTATACGGATATGTTCAGATTAAATATTTTAAATCGTTTTTTACTGCGCCGATTTTTTATGGGCGTTGGTTTGGTAATGTTGGTTGTCTGCGGAATTATATTCGCGATAACCTTTGTTGAACGTCTGCCATCTAATCCGACGGCGGTGGCGGCATTATACGAATCATGGATACGTTTATTGGAATACATGCCAATGTTTTTACCTTTGGCGGTATTTATGGGCACATTACTGACATCATACAACTTAACCAAATCATCCGAAAGCGTCATAGTGTCCAGTGCGGGTCTGTCCCCATATCAATCATCACGTCCTTTCTTAATAGGCGCATTTTTAATTGGTGTTTTTGCAACAACGGTTATAAATCCATACTCTGTTTCTTTAAGCACGCAAAACATCACAACCGACCATTTACAATTAATCGACAATTCCATATGGCTGCGCGAAGCATCCGATGACGGATTTGTTACATTAAACGCCACTGCGATACACAAATCTGGTGACAAATTAATTTTTGAAAACGCAACGGTTTACACCCAAACACCCGACTTCAAATTAACAAACCGGATTCAATCGGATTCCGTACAACTGTCATCAACCGGCCTGTCGGCAGACAATGCCACAATCTGGTCTCAAGACGGCAGCACAAAAAAATCCGATTGGCACACACCAACACTATTAACACCACAAACCGTATTGGACCGATACCTGCAACCGGATCAAATATCATTTTGGCAACTGCCTAAATTCATATCAAAAATGGAATCCATTGGTGCGCCGGTACGCGGTCACATGGTACAACTGTGGACATTACTGTTTTTACCATTAACCATGATTGCAATGGCGACATTGGGGATTGCGTTTTCCCAAACCAAACAGCGCCGCAATTACAGTTTTGGCATAAAATTCAGTTTGGGCATCATCACATGCTTTGCGGTATATTTTTTAATAAATATGTTTAATGCATTGGGTTCAACCGGCACATTGCCACCGGCATTATCTATTATTGCACCGCCATTAATAATCATTGCGGGCGCCGGCATATTTATCAACAGTTTTGACAGCATATAAATTCGGGGTTATCAATCATGCCAAAGAAACGCAAAAACACATCACGTAAATTCTATAAATTTTTACTTTGGGCGACATTAATTGCGCTTATCGCACTGATGATAATATCATTTCCCCCCGCGTCCCATATGACCGAGGTTGTATTATACCCATGAATTACATAGATATATTTTTAGAGGCCCTGTCTGCCGAAAAAGGCCGCAGCACAAAAACATTGGCGGCATACGAATCGGACCTGCGTCTGGCAGACACATCTTTATCGGGCGGCCTGATGGGCGCAACACACGATTCTTTACAAGAATACCTGTCCACCCTGCCCGACAAAGCAACATCTATTGCCCGCAAAGCATCGGCACTGCGTGGATTTTACAAATTTTTAATGATGGAAAAAATTATCACCACCAACCCATCTGCAAATTTAGAATTACCAAAACGCGAACGCACACTGCCCAAATTCTTATCTGTATCTGAAATAGATTTATTGATATCCAGTGCCGGCGACACAAAAAATTCAATCCGCCTGCGTGCGATGATTGAATTACTGTACGCATCTGGGCTGCGCGTATCCGAATTATGCGAATTACCAATGACGGGCGTATTGGGCGACAAACTGTTAATCCATGGCAAAGGCGCCAAAGAAAGAATTGTCCCCATGCACGACGGCGCAATTGACGCATTAAACCGTTGGTTGGCTGTACGTGGCGAATCAGAATCAAAATACGTATTTCCATCAAACGGAACATCCGGCCACATTACCCGCGACGGATTTTTCAAAATATTAAAAAAATGTGCGGTTTTATCCGGCATTGAACCCGCCCGTGTAACACCACACGTTTTGCGTCATTCATTTGCATCACATTTGCTGTCGGGCGGTGCAAACCTGCGTGCGATACAAACAATGTTGGGCCACGAAGATATATCTACAACCCAAATCTATACACACGTAATGCCGGAAAAATTAAAAGAAACCATAACGAAACACCATCCATTTTCAAACAACAAAACGGACGAATAAATGATACGTAAATGTGACCATCCAAATTGTACCAAAGCCGGCACATGCCGTGCGCCTAAATCGCGCGACTTAAAAGAATACTGGTTTTTTTGCCAAGAACACGCGGCCGAATACAATAAAAATTGGAATTATTATGCAAACATGACCCCCGACGAAATCGAAGACGATTGGGAATGTCAAACATTTGGCGCACCATTAAAAGACAAAGAAACCGCCAGTGCCGATGCAAAAAATTACGAACAATTCATTAACGACTTTATCACCGGTCGCAGCAAATTCGACCGCATTCCGGCAAAAAACAAATTGCCAACCAACGTCGTTGGCGCATTAAAAGTATTCGGATTGGGCATATCCGCCACATGGCGTGAAGTCGGTGTAAAATATCGCGCAATGGCAAAGTTATACCACCCCGACACCGCCACAGACAAAAAAAATGCTGCAACCGAATTTGCACGCATATCCACAGCATACGAAATTTTGAAAAAACACTATGGCAAGAAATAATTTCTTGCCCCAGTGTTAATTAATTTGATTAAACGATTTTCTGCAATTCATCAAATTCGGCGGGCCAATTCATAAATTTTGCAAATTCCAAGAAATGATAAATTGGTATTGCCAAATCCGCATTTTCATACGCCTCTATCACATCCACCCCAACCTGCAAAACACCGGCCAAATCGGCCACAGACACATTTCGTGCCAACCGCGCACTGCGAATCGTTTCGCCTATTTTTTTGTAAAAGTTTTCTTCACCAACTGGTATTTTCAATTCATCCATCATCACGACCTCCTGCTTTACAATCACACTTTCATATTTTACATATCGGACGGTGGGATTATATACAACACAAGAAAAAAAACCAACTGGTATGTATTCCTAAAATCGGACTAATGCTTTCCGCCGATTTTGGTACGTCCCCCCATCAACGGTTGTAAACACTTTGGAATATTTACCGAACCATCTGGGTTTTGGTGATTTTCAATAATCGGCACGATTGCACGTGGCAAAGCAATCCCTGTATTATTTAATGTTGCACAGAATTGCATATTTCCATTTTTGTCACGATATCTGGTATTTGTACGTCTGGCTTGGAATTGACCGATTGACGAACAAGACCCCAATTCACGATATGTATTTTCACTGGGGAACCACGCTTCTACGTCATGCATTTTAACTTTATTGAATCCCATATCCCCTGTACACGCGGCGATAACACGATATGGCAATTCAAAGTCCGCCATAATATCACACAAATTATTTAATAAATGTTCATGCATTTCATCGGACTGTTCCGGTGTACAGTAAATATATTGTTCGACTTTATTAAATTGATGAATACGCACGATTCCCCGCGTATCACGTCCTGCCGCACCGGCCTCTTTACGAAAACAAGGCGAAAAACCGGCATATTTAATTGGCAAATCCGATTCGTTTAACACTTCATCCGCATGCAGAGAATTCAACACAATCTCTGCCGTCCCTGCCAAGCATCTGTCTGTATCGGTCAACATAAACACATCATTATTCATAACCGCCACATCCGTCCCCATAAAGTGCCCCGCATTAAAGATTGTCTGTGGTTTTGTAATAGATGGACAATTAACAAACTTAAATCCGCGCGAAATTAATTTTTGCAACACATATGTCTGAATTGCCAATTCCAATTCTGCGGCTTCACCAAACAGTGCATACGTACGTGTTCCGCAAATATTTGCAATTTTTTCCGGCATCCACCAACCGTTCATTTCCAACAATTCCCATTGTGGACGTGGCGTAAAGTCAAATTCACGTGGCGTACCAACACGACGCACCTCTATATTTTCCGAATCATCACGTCCAATTGGCGCATCTGCCGATGGAATTTGTGGCACACGACACATTAAATCGCGCATTACCCGTTCTTTTTCATCCAATTCGGCCAAATCATTTGCGATTTCATTTGCAATTTCTTTTGACCGCGCAATCAAAGGTGCCCTGTCTGTTGCCGTTGGAATTTCACGTGTTATTTTATTTTTTTCTGCGGTTTTTGATTGTGTGATTGTTTTCAATTCACGAACCCGCACATCTAAATCGATTAATTGATTAACAATATTTTCATCGAACCCTTTGACGCGACAAGCATTTTTAACAACATCTGGGTTTTCACGAATAAACTTCATATCCAACATATTAAAATCCTTTGAATTATAATTGACATCATAGAATGAGCCACAAAAAATCGCAATAAATAATTTTCTGCCCCGCCCCAACCCCATACAACAGATATCTTTTTAATTTGCACTATGGGGTTGGATATGCTAATCTGACCCCGTATTAATATAAAAAGGAAAGGTTTCATCATGTATGATGTTATTATTTTGGGTTCCGGTCCTGCGGGTTTGACGGCGGCATTGTACGCGGCGCGCGCAAACAAAAAAACAATTGTTTTGGGCGGGAATCGTTTGGGCGGACAAATGGCCGGTATTGCTGTTTTGGAAAACTACCCCGGTTGGGCGGGCAGTGGCACCGAATTGGCCGAATTCATGAAAAATCAATGCGAAACATTCGGTGCAACGGTCGAATTCGTATCTGCGACATCTGTATCCGGTGACGCACACAACGGTTTCAGCGTTAATTGCGACAACGGCAAAACGTACACCGGATCGGTCGTTATTGTCGCCACCGGCGCATCACCACGCAAATTAGAAATAGATGGCGCACGCGAATTCATGGGACGCGGTGTTTCATATTGCGCAACATGCGACGGTTTTTTCTTTTCCGACAAAAACGTCATTGTTTTGGGCGGCGGGAACAGCGCACTTAACGACGCACTGTATTTGGCGGACTTGGCAAAAAACGTCAAAATCGTTTACCGCAAAGGTGCATTTACCCGCGCCGAAGCCGTCCTGCGTGAACGTGTCGCAGAACGCGAAAATATCGAATGTCTGTTCAATACAGATTTGGCAAAAATTGAATCAAAACCCGATTCGGATTGTGGTGAATTAATTGTAACCACAACCAACGGCGAACAAATTGTGGTCGACGGAATCTTTGTCGCCATCGGCCATGAAGCAAACACAGATTATTTAACCGAAGATATCAAACGTGATGCAATGGGTCGATTGGCACCGGACGCCCTGCCCGACGGTATCTTTGTTGCCGGCGACGTATATTCCGGATTAAAAATGCAAATTGCAACCGCCGTTGGCACGGGATGCAGTGCCGCAATGGACGCAATTGCATTCTTAAATAAAAACTCTTGAAAAAACGCCCAAATGGGCGTTTTCTTATTCCCCGCCCAAACCACATAATTTAAGACAAAAAAGTTGAAAATTCACAAAATTCATTATACCCTGTACCCGATTAAACAAAAAATTGGGGCAAAATATGAAAATTCGCAATATTGCAATTATCGCACACGTTGACCACGGTAAAACAACATTGGTTGACAATATGTTAAAACAAGCCGGAACTTTCCGCGACAACGAACGCATTGACGACCGCGTTATGGACAGCGGTGATATCGAACGTGAACGTGGTATTACTATTTCCGCAAAACCAACATCAATCCAATGGGGCGAATATAAAATTAATATCGTCGACACCCCTGGGCACGCGGACTTTGGTGGCGAAGTTGAACGTATTTTATCTATGGTTGACGGCGTGGTTTTATTGGTTGACAGTTCCGAAGGCCCATTACCACAAACAAAATTCGTATTATCCAAAGCATTAAAGTTGGGTCTGCGTCCAATCGTATGTATTAACAAAATCGACCGTTCCGATGCACGCCCCGACGAAGTATTATCTGAAACTTTTGACTTGTTCGACAAATTGGGCGCAACAGATTCCCAATTGGATTTCCCATACCTGTATTCTGTTGGTCGTGACGGTTGGGCGGTTCGTGATTTGAACGACGAACGCAAAGATTTAACACCATTATTCCAATTGATTGTCGACCATGTACCTGCCCCTGATTGCAATGGCGAACGTTGTCAATTGAATGCACCATTTACTATGTTGGCCACAACATTAGAGGCCGACCCATACGTTGGCCGTATTCTGACCGGTAAAATCGAATCCGGTACCGTTCGTGTCGGTCAATCGGTCAAAGCAATTAATATGAACGGTGAATTTATTGAAAACGCCAAAATCACAAAAATCATCGAACATCGTGGCGTCGAAAAAGTATCCCGTGATACCGCATCTGCGGGTGACATCGTTGTTGTTGCCGGTTTTTCCAAAGCAACCGTGGCGGACACTTTATGTGACCCATCTGTCACAGAACCAATTCCCGCTATGCCGATTGACCCACCAACCTTGACCATGACTTTCTTTGTTAACACATCACCTTTGGCGGGCAAATCCGGTAAAAAATTAACATCCCGTATGATTGGTGAACGCTTATTCAAAGAAGCCGAAACAAACATTGCACTGCGCGTTGAACAAAGCGAAAACAACGAAGCATTCGAAGTATCCGGTCGTGGCGAATTACAATTGGGCATTTTAATCGAAACAATGCGCCGTGAAGGTTTTGAATTATCCGTATCACGCCCACGCGTTGTTATGCAAATGGATGAAAATGGCGAAAAATTGGAACCAATCGAAGATGTTGTTATTGACGTTGACGATGAATTCAGTGGCGTCGTTATTGAAAAAATGACGAAACGCAAAGCCACAATCACAGAAATGAAAGCATCAGGTGCCGGCAAAACACGTATTGTATTTTCTGCGCCATCACGTGGTCTGATTGGATATCTGTCTGAATTCCGCACCGACACACGCGGCACCGGCATCATGAACCGTGTCTTTGATAAATACGACACATACCGTGGTCCAATCCAACAATATCGCCCCGGCGTATTGGTATCTATGGAGAAAGGTTCTGCGGCAACATATGCGCTGTTTAACCTGCAACCACGTGGTACACTGTTTATCGAACCACAAACCGAAGTTTATTCCGGTATGATTATCGGTGAACACAGCAAAGAAAATGATTTAGAGGTTAATCCAATCAAAGGTAAAGAATTAACCAATATGCGTTCGGTAACGGCAGACGAAAAATTATTCTTGGCCCCACCCCGCCGCATTTCTTTGGAAGAAGCCCTGTCATACATCTTGGACGACGAATTGGTCGAAGTTACACCGGCAACAATCCGTCTGCGCAAAAAAGAATTAGACAGCAACACACGTAAAAAATTAAAAAAACACGTTGAAGAATAAAACCACACGCTATGAATTTTTATCATGGCGTTTTATGTGATATATATATACAATACATAATATAAGACATCAAAAGGATTTATCACTATGCCATCTCATATATCAAACAAAAACAAACACTTCTGGCCTACAATACTAACATCATTAATTCCATTTCGTCGCATCCGTCGTGCATGGCGCGGGATACTTACCATGGGATATTTCAATTATCGCAAACAACTTTTAAATGACAAAAACAAAAAATTTGAAAACACACTATCTATTGCTGCAATTATGAAAAACGAGGGTCCATATCTAAAAGAATGGCTTGACTTTCATATCTTGGTCGGCATAGACAAATTCTACTTATATGACAATGGCTCAACAGATAACACAACCGAAATCCTGAAGCCCTATATAGAACGCGGCATTGTTGACTACACTTATTTTCCCGGCCGCGCCAAACAACGCCCTGCATATTATGATGTAATAAACAAACATGCTGACGACACACGCTGGTTGGCTTTAATCGATCTAGATGAATTCTTAGTCCCTGTAAACCATAACACATTACCAGATTTTTTACACACCCTACCACGTTTCAGCCAATTAATCATTAGCTGGGTTGACTACGGTTCAAACGGACATAAAACAAAACCAGACGGCCTTGTGATTGAAAACTTCACAAAGCATGCACGCGATAATTGGGGCGTAAAATCAATTATTAATCCACGTCTTATAACATATCTTGGCAATCCACATTATAATTA
Organism: Candidatus Enterousia sp.; assembly: GCA_045645725.1. Classification (GTDB taxonomy): domain Bacteria; phylum Pseudomonadota; class Alphaproteobacteria; order Rs-D84; family Rs-D84; genus Enterousia. The sequence goes on from JAZRJG010000010.1 coordinate 36,640, forward strand.
TGTTGCCGGCCCAACAATTGATGAAAACGGCAAAAAAATTGGCCGAATAAACCAAGAGAAAAATCCAACAACTATCAATAAAATAAGATGCAATCATTATATTACAAAATCATATGACGAATATATGGCACGTTGTAATCTCGGCGATGCAGGCAGTGGTGAAAAAGTTAAAACATTTGGTCGCGACCCCGAAACAAACTTTCACCTATTTAATAAAAATGATATTTACGACCCAATAATGCAAAAATACGTAAAAAAATTAAAAGAAGCATCCAAAAAATAACCAAAAACGCTATGATAAAATCATGGCGTCTTGTATTAAAAATGATATTATACACATACATGAATAACACAAAACGATTATTTCTGTTCGCGGGCTATGACAAAGATGGCATTATTGATGAATCATTAATAATGTATGTATCAAAACTGGCCAAATTTGGCGATATTGTTTTATGCATGGATTCTGATTGCCCAAGCAAAGAATTAAAAAAATTAAAAAGCATAACTCTACACGCTATATCCACACGTCACCGTGAATATGATTTCGGTTCATACAAACGCGCATACAATTGGGCAAAAGATAATCTGGATTTATCCGAATACGACTTTGTGTATATGGTCAACGATTCTATGTACGGCCCACTGTATGATTTATCATCTTATTTTACGAAAATGGAAACTTCAAATTGGGATGCATTTGGCATGGTGAAAAATCCACATAAAACATCACCACACATCCAATCTTGGTTTATCGGTATGCGCCCAACGGTATTTTTATCTGATTGGTTCTGCGATTTATTACAATCGGTCCGTCATCACGACGACAAAGGCAGTGTCACAATTTTATACGAACACGGATTTACAAAACGCTTAATTGAAAACAATTTAACTTGGAGTGCGCTGTATTCGGCCCCTGGGCGTTCTATTTACAATCGGATAAAATATTTTTACAAACGTAAAATGCCATTTATAAAAAAATTATCTATATCGCGACACAATGGCGCTTTGGGGCGACAGTTATTATACATCCTAAACCATACCCACCCCGACATTCGTAACGCCATTATGAAAAACGCAACACGCGTATATGGCCCAGAGTATATGAACAAAACATTGACACACAACCCGTTAAAAATACTGTACCGCAACATAAAATATACAATTTACAAACTTAGAACCGAAGGAATATAGCAATGACCAAAAAACGTATTGCTGCAATAACAATGGCACGCAATGACGAATTTTTTCTGTCACGTTGGATAAAATATTATGGCGATTTATTTGGCACAGAAAATCTGTACATATATCTGGACGGCACGGACCAAGAAGCACCAGAAAACGCGGGCAAAGCGCACATTACAAAATTACCACACACCGATATGTCACGCAGTGCCGGCGACAAATACCGCATTGGATTGATATCGGATTTGGCAAACAAATTATTATCCGAATACGACATAGTCATTGGTTGTGATTGCGATGAATTTTTAATTGTTGACCCAAATTGCAAAATGAATTTGGCCGAATATTTGTCCAAACGTAAATTTAACACAACTTTATCTGGGTTGGGCTTGGATATTGGGCAGCATATGGATTTAGAAAAAACTTTGGATACATCAAAACCATTTTTATCCCAACGCCAATACGCATTATTATCAACCCGTTATACCAAACCGGTTGTGATAAACCGCCCTGTCCGGTGGGGCAGCGGATTTCACCGCATCCAAAATCATAATTTTCACATAGATAAAAATTTATATCTGTTGCACTTTGGTGCTGTTGATATGGACATGTTAATATCCAAAGCGGAAAAACGTGGTCCCGATTGGGTTAACCACCTGCGTCGCCGCGGAAACGGAACGATTAACGACGTAACAAAAGGCACCGCCCGTGGCGAAGGTTGGATGCGTTTTGCCCGACACATACAAACATTTATCCGCGCACCATACGCATGGAACAAACCAAATATGTTGGGATTTAAAATAATTGCAAAAATCCCCGAACGCTTTAAAAAATCTGGGGTTTAACAAATAAAAAGACGCAGCCGCGTCTTTTTTTATTCTTTGATACGCGCAACAACTTCGGGCGCAATTAACACAGATTCAAATCGCGACAAAGATTTTGTTGCCACATCCACCATTTTTTTAACAGGCACCTGCCCCATCCAAACATTTGTGAAATGCTGCGCCAATTGTTCCACATCCCCCGGCCGAAACAACAATCCCGCATCACCGTTCATTAAAATTTCACGTGGTCCATTTTTACAATCCGATGCAATATTCAACGTGCCAACAACCATAGATTCAATCAACACCGTTGGTAATCCTTCGCTGTAACTGGATAACACATGCGCCATTGCACCACGCATAAATCCGTATGGATTTTTTTGCGCCCCAACCATTTCAATATTTTTTGCGGCACTAAAACCATCTGCAAACGCACGGTATTTTGCGACATCACCACCACCCACAAAAACCATTTTTACATCGGGCTTGTTATTGTCCACCCAAAATTTATCAAATGCCCGAACCACGGTTTCAATATCTTTGTCCGCCGCCAACCGCGCCACGCACACAAAATAATTCCCTATATCAACAGGTTCCGCCACATTGGCACGATTACGAATTCCATCCACATCCACCGGATTATACAATCGTGCGATTTTAGACGAATATTCCGGCCAACATTCTTTGAATTCTTCAACAAAACCATCTGTCAAAGTGACAAACAAATCATAGTGCCGCAAATTCTTCACATAATTTTTACTTAAAAATTTTGTAATAGACGAATGCCACCACGCTATTTTTTTGACCTTTACACGCTTTAATTCGGCTGCAAAACCAAAATCATAATAATCAACAATTACATCGACATTGGACAAGATTTTATGTCTGAAAAAAACACGGCGCCCCCAACGATATATATCACGCAACAAATGCTGTGCAATACGTATCAAGAAAAAACGTTTCAGTTTTGTTCCCAACCATGGACAAGGATACAGCACATATTGCTTTACCTGGGGATGCTTGGCAAACCATTCGGCATAAATTGGTTCGGTAATATTCACATACGAAACAAAAGAAATATCCAAATCATCACGTTTAATTAATTGATCAAACGTACGAATTGCGACCGATTCTACACCACCAATTTGCATATCACGCAAACAAAACGCAACACGTGTTTTATTATTATTCGACATTATTTTTCCTTTATGAAATCCAAGATTTCAATACGTGTTTTTCTGGCCCAATCATATGGTGGATTTTCCAATGCGCCAATTTCAAACAGTTCACGAAATGCATCGCGTGCCGCCGCCATATCTGCATCTGTTTCCATATATTTAATTTTACGGAACGCCCATTTAATAAAATACCACTTAAAATTCGCATTCCATTTTTCCATTTGATAATCCGTTGCCGTATCCACGTATGCTTGGTATGCATCTGCGATACCACGACACAAACTTTGCATAATACGCAGTTGCTTTGCACTTAATACAATTCCACCAAAGTTTGGTATATAGAAATACAATGGCAACGGCGCAATCGTCACGCGTGGATTACGCAACATAACCCTACTCCACCATGGGAAATCTTCGAACAACAATCCTTTGATAAAACCGATATCCGCAATCAATTCACGTTTGTATAAATTTTTCCAAACTTGACAATGCTTAATCAACCAACGACGTTTTGGATTAAATTTATTATGCGTACGTTCGGTTGCATATTCATACACATCATCTGTCACACGTGTTTTAATTTTTTTCCAATTGTATTTTTTACCCATACGCATTGGCACAACATTATCTGTATCCATTTTCAAGAAATGACGCACCATCAATTGTGGACGATAAATTCGGTCATATGTAAAAGACACAATATCCGAACCATCACGTTTTGCCAAAGCATATGAAATTTCCATTGTTTGCGGATGTATAAAATCATCACTGTCTAAATACAAAATATAATCACCGGTCGCATGTTGCATACCGACATTACGTGCATCGGACAACCCGCCATTTTCTTTATCAATCACAATAAATCGTTTATCACGCGCGGCATATTCACGCGCAATTTCACCGGATTTATCGGGACTGCCGTCATTTACACAAATGGCCTGCCAATCTGTAAAGGTCTGATTTAATACACTGTCCAAGCATCTGCGCAGATATTTTTCCACGCCATACATTGGAATAATAATAGAAATTGCCGGCATCGGATATCCTTTTGTTATTTATTCATATTACAAATTGCCTCAGAAAAAGTCCCCGGCTGTGGTGCATCTGCATATGCCGTTTTTTGAAAGAACGCATCCGCAGTCAATTTATCAAACAATTTTTTATCGAATTTTTTAAATTTATATTCGTGCCATAACGAATGCGTCGGATCTTGTGGCACATGTGGCATTTGTTCAAAATACTTTTTACCACGTTCATCATTTTGAACCAATGTTTGAAACAACATCTGATGCATAAAGTAATCAAATGATTTTTGTTCATTCATCCAATACGCCAAAATCATGGCCCGCCACGCCCCCAACAGGTATGAACCACGTCTGCCACGTATAAAGCAATTCTGACAGAACATATATTTCTGCCCTACTTTTTCACCGACCAAGAACATAAAGAAATCTGTATCAACAATCCATTGTGGAATTTCGGACACAACAAAGTCGGTTGAATCCAACCAAAAACCACCATATTTATACAACAATTCTACACGACAAATATCTGCGAAATGGGCACGACGAATTTTACCGGCCTTGTATTTTTCCACAATCACATCTGGTAATGTTATATAATCAAAAATATTGTTATCATCCAACACGACCAATTCTTGTTTACAATGTTTTCTGATACTGCGGAAACAGGACTTTACCAATTCCGGCGCGTTTTCTTCACCTTGTTGCCATATAGTAAATATTTTTTCATTTTCATCATCTTTGATAACTTCTGTTTCTTTCACAGATTTTACCGCCGGCAAATATCTTTTAAAATATTCCGGTGCAACGCGTGACAAAACATTTGTACGCACATCACGTCTGTGTTCGCGTGACCGCCATGGCCAATTAAAAACATGCGATTGGAAAAAGATTTTTGTTAAAGCCCATGCTCTATCTATATTCATATTACACCCCTTTTTTTATCTATATTTAACAAAACGCCCCCTTCCAAAAATTTTGGTTGGGGGCAAATAACACTACCATTCGTCTATATCTTTTTTAATTCTATGCACAACGAACTCCTTTGGTATTATCCTTCTGATAAATCTGTCATGATATTACACCTTATTCTTCGACTTCCGCCATCACATCCTCTGCTTCATCGATTGGACCGGTTGTCATTTCTTCTGCAATACCGGATGAACGTGCCATAATTTTGTTCAACAATTCCTCTTGAACATCCGGATGGTCTTTTAACCATGCACGCGCATTGGCTTCACCCTGTCCCATACGTTCACTGTTGTACGAATAGAAACTGCCCGCTTTTTCAATCAGGTCATATTTAACGCCCATATCCAAGATTTCACTGATACGTGAAATACCTTCACCATACATAATCTTAAAGTCAACCGTACGGAAAGGTGGTGCAACTTTGTTCTTTACAATTTTAACACGGGTTTCATTACCAACAATATTTTCTTTATCCTTAATTTGCCCTGTACGGCGGATATCAAGGCGTACAGACGCATAGAACTTTAACGCATTACCACCCGATGTCGTTTCCGGGTTACCGAACATAACACCGATTTTCATACGAATTTGATTAATGAATATCAATAAAGTATTGCTGCGCGAAACAGAACCCGCCAACTTTTTCAAACTCTGTGACATCAAACGTGCAGTTGTACCAACAAAAGAATCACCTATATTACCTTCTAATTCGGCCTTTGGTACCAAAGCAGCCACACTGTCAATTACAACAACATCAACCGCACCAGATTTAATCAAAGTATCGGCAATTTCCAATGCCTGTTCACCGGAATCCGGCTGTGAAATAATTAAATTCGAAACATCAACACCCAATTTTTTTGCATAACTTGGATCCAATGCATTTTCCGCATCGATATAGGCACAAGTACCGCCTTTCTTTTGCGATTCTGCAACGGCATGCAACGCCAGTGTTGTTTTACCCGAAGATTCCGGTCCATAAATTTCAACAATACGCCCTTTTGGATAACCACCAACACCCAACGCAATATCCAATCCCAAAGACCCCGAAGATATCGCTTCGATATTTTGTTGTGAACCATCACCCATTTTCATGATGGCTTCTTTACCAAACTGCTTTTGAATTTGTGCCAACGCAGATTCCAACGCCGGATTTTTTGCCGGTGCTGATGCGTCTTTGGCTGTATCTTTCTTCGCCATATAATTCCCCTTTTTTTCTAATAAAAATCATACAAACAAAGTGGGCAAATTGCAATGAATTTGTTATTTTTTCTTTGCCAATAATATCAGAACACTGAACACACCCACCGCGGCCGTCACCAACCAAACCGCAGCCGTTGTCCCAAACGCGGCAATTACCCCCGCCCCCACCATAGGTGCAATAACACTGGGCAAATTAGAACTGGTACGAAAAACACCATAATATTTTGTCTGTTGTGATTTTTTTGTATTATCAAAAAACAGCAAATCGTGTACCGATTCCATCAATGCGCCCGACACTTGCCACGCAACAAATATCATCAACAATGGGATTCCGGTTACAAATGTCGCCAACGCAGATAAGGCCGCAAATGATCCGAATCCCAAAACCAACCATATCGTCTTGCCAAATCTACGAACCAAACGCCCCATAACATCGCTTAATAACAAATATGGTATAATACCCAAAGTCAAAACCACACCCAAGACATCTTTATCAAAACCATTTTCAATCACCAAAATTGGCACATACAAAACACGCATTGCGCGCAAAGAATAATAACCAAAATTCACCAAATACGCACGCACCATCCCCGGCAACCGGAAAAAAGCCACTGTATTTTTCCACAATGCACGAAATGTTTTACGCGGATCAACCTGTCTGATTTTTTTATCTTCTTGAACAACATTAAAATACTTAAACAGCCCCCACCCCGCAAAATAAACAATCGCCGAACCAAAGAACGCGGCACGATTATCAAAATGATTTGCAATCAACACTGCAACCGTCGGCGCCAACAAAGCACCAAAATTCATCCACAAATGATACCGCGAATTCAATCGCGCCATACCAACATTTTTTGAAAAATCCGACATAAACAAGGGAATTAACATCCCAACCAAAGTAATCGCAATACCCGTTGTATAATCCAATATAATAAACGTACGTGGCAAGATAGAAAAACTCATCATCGCATAACACGCCGCCATCATCAACATAACAAAGTAAAACACACGGGCTTTTGAAAACTGGCGTAATATTTCATTTGCGAACAACCCGACGACAAAACAGAACACCGAATACAACGCAACATAAACACCAACGACGGCACTGTTGCGAAAAATCTCTAAAATAACCAATGAATAAACAGCATTATAAATACCATCCGCAAACCCCGTGAAAAACCCCAGATTTGCGAACGAAAACCCACTGACATTTTTTTTAACAGAAATATATTTATCACGTGCCATAGCAATTAATTATATCACAAAGCCAACCAAAGACAAAATAAAAACCGCCAAATGGCGGTTTTCATAAACTTTTTTTACATTCTCATCGGCATCAACACGTACAAAGAGTCCGCATCTTTATCAACCGAGTTAATTTTTGTTGGCGCCAACGGGTCCTGCATTTCCATTTGGAATTTTTCACCTTCGACCTGACCAGCAACATCCAACAAGAACTTTACATTAAACACAACTGTGAACGAACTGTCACCATTATATTCAATATCCAATTCTTGGGTTGCGGTACCGGCATCTGGACTGGGCGCATTGATAACCAATTTATTCATACTGAACGTCAATTGTACTGACTTTGTTTTATCAACACTGGCGACCGAAACCAAATCAACCGCATTGATAAATTGTTTTCTATCCAAAACGGCAATTTTATCATTACCCTTTGGAATAACAACGCGATAGTTTGGATATTGCGCATCAACCAATTTACTGGTCAATGTTGCGGCACCAACTGTAAAGCGCGCTTTTGTATCCGACAATTCAACCATAACATCATCGACATTGGCGTCTTCTAACAATTTTGACAATTCACCAATCACACGGCGTGGCAAAATAACGGCCGGCATTTCTGCACTGCCCGCTGCGGCCGGCAAAGCACACAATGCCATACGTTGTGCATCTGTTGCAACGGCGGTCAATTTTGCATCACCACTGTCATCAGATATATGGAAATAAATACCCCCCAAATGATAACGAACATCATCGGTTGGGATTGCGAACTTTGTCTGATTGATTAAGTGCGCCAAATCGCCCGTTGTCATTTGGAATTTAGTTGTCAAATTACTGCCCGCCATTGCTGGGAAATTTTCTGCCGGCAAAGTTGGCAAACGGAAAACCGCACGACCACTGGACACAACCAATTGGTCACCCGACTGCTTGAATGATATTTCTGCATCATCCGGCAATTTGCGTACAATATCATACAACATTTGAACCGGTACAGTAACCTTACCACCCAAAGTAATATCTGCGGCCACATGTTCGACCAATTCCAAATCAACATTTGTTGCGGACAAAATCAAATCATCTGCAACTTCTATTTTTACATTCATTAAAATCGGCAGTGTCGCACGCTTTTCCACAATGGACTGCATATGCCCCAGCGCACGAATCAAAACCTGACGAAATACCGAAAATTCCATTATACGCTCCTGTTTCCTTTTACTGTATGTGCATTCCTACACTCTTTTGGTTTGATTTTACCAAAAAACACCGATTCGGTGCAAGACATAAAAAAACACCACCACCTATACAGCAAAAATCAGGGATTTTTTTTACAACGCAAAACGGGCCATATTGGTATGTGCCAACGCAATCGCAATTGCGTCCGCTTCGTCTGCCATCTTTGGCTTGGCGGCCGGTAACAAAATTTGCACCATTTTATCAACGGCCGCTTTATCCGCATGCCCCGCACCGGTTAAGGCCTTTTTAATCACATTTGGTTCATATTCGAACAGCGGAATATTTTTATCCGCCACGGCAACGATTGCTGCGGCACGTGCCTGCCCCAGAATCAAAGTCGTTTTTGGATTTTTATTTACAAAAATAATTTCAATACTGCATTCGTCCGGTTCAAACGTGTCGCATATTTTTGTCATTTCCCGAAATATAGTCACCAACCGTTCCGACATAGGTAATGTGGTCTTTGGCAAAATAACGCCACTGGCAATATATTTACGTGATTGCCCCACGGTATCCACAACCGCCCACCCTGTATGCAACAAACCCGGGTCAATCCCCAAAACTCTCATACTTACTTCCTGAAACTAATTTTACCAACGGCATTATATCCAAAATATTTATTTATGCGTTTAATAATTTCATCCGATTGATATGACAATTGCAACGCATACGCCGGAACCGCCGGTCGAATTACAATATTAAACGTATTGTCACGATTTTTTCTGATGGCGGCCAATTTTGCAATCATTGCAATATCCGACCCCATAATTTCATCCCAACGCTGTGCCAAATCTGCATCGGATGCCCGCACACCAAACATACGTATTAATCCACCCAATGCCCCCGCAATGGTTTGTGGGTGTTTAGTACGAACATCTAATTTCTTATCTTGGTTTGACATATACATATTCTTTTGGCATTAAAATAAACATCTGACCTTGGGCGTGTTGACCTTGGGCGAACTTATATGCTTCTTCACCTTTGCCAAAGAATATATCTGCACGAATCCAACCACGAATTGCACTGCCTGTATCTTGGGCAATCATCAAACGACGGAACGGACGCCCATCCGATAAATTTGTATTCACATATACCGGCAATCCCAATGTATACAAATCGTCATCCATTGCAACACTGCGGATTTTTGACAACGGCGTCCCTAATTTACCAACCACATCTGGCGGGACAGATTCATAGAAATACACATAACGTGGATTTTTGTAAATTACATCTTTGGCCAAAGCCGGATTTGCTTTTAAATGTTGCCATACGGCTTCGGACGAAAAACCACCTGCGGGTCGAATACCACGATTACGCAGTTCTTCACCAATTGATTTGAACGGCAAATCATTAACGGCGGCAAAGTTTAATTTAACATCTGTACCATCTTCTAAACGTAAATTACCGCTGCCTTGGATTTGAATATTTTGCACATCAACAATATTTGCCCAATACAGCACCCGCCCTATTTTCTTTTCAACGATATCTTTCTTTGGCACACCTTTATATGCACGACCATCTGTTGGAATCCCCATTAACGGTTCATTACATACGGCCGTTTTTGTTCTGCACGCGGGGATAATTGGCGAATAGTATCCGGTATACGTACCTTTATCGCCACCATTTTCATTAAAAATCTGATAAGGTTGGAAATGCGATTCAAACCACGCACGCACCGTTGCAACATCCGCAGATGCACTTGGCAACATTCTGCATTTTTCTGCAAACAATTCTTTATCTGGGATTAATCGACCCGTAAATTGAATTTTTGCTTTACAAGAATTACGAAACGCCTGTAATGCATATCGAACATCATCATCACGCCACCCCGCCAATTCCGAATAAGACACGGCTTTGAAATTCGACGGTATCACAGAATTATTCCCCGAAACGGTCGGCGTTGATACATCACACGACGCCAAGGCAAACGCCGCCAAAACAGCCCCAAAAGCATTAAAAATAAATCTTTTTTCAAAAAAACGCATTTTTAACCCCATCCCCCACTTGTAAAAACTTTTTATAATGCTATATTACCATAAAACACGGGCGCAAGTCCAGACATTACATCGCCAACCAGAACAGGAGAAAAAAATGGCAAAATTTAATATCATATCTCAATTTTTGAAAGACATTTCTTTTGAAAGCCCAAACGTACCTGAATTATTTTTCAAATCTGATAACGGTCAGGCAAAATTGGAAATCAACATCGACATCCAAATCAAAGGCGCCGAAAACAACTTGTTCATGGTTGATTTGATTACAAAAGTTCACTCTAAATTAGAAGCCGGCGAAAAATCCATCTTCTTGATTGAATCAACATATTCTGGCTTGGTTCAAATGGAAGAAGAAAAAGACGAAGAAGCAAAAAAACGCACACTGTTGATTGATGTACCAACATTATTGTTCCCATCTGTACGTGCATTGATTACACGTCTGACATCCGAATCCGGATTCCCAACCTTTGCAATGCAACCGGTTGATTTTGCCCAATTATACGAACAGAAACAGGCAAAATAATTATAAAACAAACAAAAAGCCGTCCATCTGGACGGTTTTTTTATAGAACAAAGCGGATGCCCCCACCCCTTGCAGTGTAATAAATTAAAGATAATGGTATAGATGTGGACAGTGCCGTCCCCGTAGTGTACATGACGCTACATGAGCC
>JAZRJG010000011.1:0-17849 GCA_045645725.1 Candidatus Enterousia sp.
CACCTGTTCGTGTGTTTACGCACCGTGGTCAATTGGTTCGTCGTTATGAATACATAGATGGGTATCAATTGCGTCAAATGCCGGTTGCAGTCGCGTTGGCAAACATTGATACTTTGGCGCATCAGGTTGCAGAATTTATGTATGTGATTGGTCGTGCCGATCCGTCGGATATTCGCGATTTGAAACCGTCGCCCGATGCGCAACCTGACTATATGTACGGTTGGACCCAAGGCGACATAACGGATAATTTTTTGGTCGATATGGATACAATGCGTGTCGTTGCAATTATTGATTGGGAAGATTGTCGTTTTGGTGATTTTTCACAATTGCTTTCATTGGATAAACGTACGCCACAACGTGAATTTACGGCGGCCGTGCAACGTGAATACGATAAATTATATTGGGGGCAAAAATAAATGGGTATCAGACATACATTGGCAAACTTATCTGTGTTTTTGTTTCAAATAAAAAGTCACGCAGTCGCGCACGTGTTGTATTGAATAATCCGTCAATTCATTCGTATGTTCGCTTTTGGTAAATCGTCCAAACTCCGGCCCAAATTAACAAACATCGTGAAAAGTTGGTGCGTCAATTGGCGGAATATTCGCGTTTATATTATGGGCGCGATTAAGAATACCCACCTAGTTATTTTTATTTCATAAAATAGTATATCTACAATCGTACACTTTTAACCAAAGGAATGATTGTATGAAAAACTGCTACTATAACGCATTAATAGGTGTGTCTGTATTGCCGGCATTATTTGTTATGCCTGTGATGGCGGATACGATTACCGAACGCAAAGTTATTGTTCAAAATACTTCTTATACGGATTTGGTTGCCACGGGCATTGTATCGACGACCGCAAATAATGGCGGCGTATTTTACATGCAAAACGTTCCGGATGTCACATTGTTGTTTAATGGCCAAACATCGTTTACAGATAATTCATTAAACAATGGTGGTATGGGTGGTGTGATTGGAAATGGATGGTTGTCATCTTTGACGGGAACCGGATATACTGTTGGCGGCAAAGTTGTATTTTCAGGCCCAACAACATTTTCCGATAACAGTACAAATAATGGCAATGGTGGTGGTGCGATATTTAACTATGGTATGGGGAATGCGGCGTCGCCTGATATTGTCTTTGATGATTCTGTAAATTTTTCTGAAAATAAAGTGACACAATATTCGCCAAGTCAATATTCGGGCGGTGGTGCGATAAACCATCGTAATGGTATGTTGGTATTTGAATCTGATGCGACATTTAATGGCAACGAATCTGCATCTGGTGGTGGTGCAATTATGTCGGCCGGTGATATGGTGTTCAATGGGGTGACAAAGTTTGATGGAAATTCTGCATCTGTCGGTGGTGGGGCAATATTGATGCAGGGTGGCAATATTGTATTTAATGATACGGTTGATTTTACAAACAATTCTGCCGCCGTTGCTTCGGCAATATATATGGCCGGAGGTGCCGATACTGTGACATTTCGTGATGCGGTAAATTTTTCATCTAACTCTGGCGTTGGCACTGTGTTAAATAATTTATCGACGGCCAACATAGTGTTTGAAAATGGTGTTGTATTTGATTCCAATTCAAATGATTTGAATGGTGCACTGGTTAATGCGGGTCACGTGTCATTAACCAATGGTGATTTTCTGTTTACGGACAATAGTGGCAGTAACGGTGGCGGCCTTAAAAATGCCGGCACAACGAATGTGTCGACAACGGGACAGGTGTTGTTTGATTCAAACACTACAACCAGTTCCGCCGGTGCATTGGATAATGGTGGAAATGTGTCTTTGGTTGCGTCGGCGGTGTCGTTTACAAACAATTCATCCGATGCGGGTTATGGTGGTGCTATCTTTAACGCGTCTGATATGACTTTGGCTGGTGCAACCAATGTGTTTTCCGGTAACGTTGCAAAAGATTCTGGTACAACCAAAAGTGGCGGTGGCGCAATACATAATCGTGGCAATGTTGGCACAACGACATTGGTAATCGGAACTGAAACGTCGTCAAACACATTTGATTCAAATATGTCCAATGCGTATGGTGGTGCGATTGTATCACGTGCCTTTGATGGCGCGGGTCAAGACAGTCAAATCACCATTAATGGCACAACGACATTTTCGAACAATCAATCCGCATTGGATGGTGGTGCGATTTGGGCATTTGCCGCATCTGATGGCGGTTCTATTGGTTTGTCTGATATAACCTTTAATGGCGATACAGTATTTTCAAACAATACCGCTGGTGGAAATGGTGGCGCACTGTATAACAATGACACCGTAACATTTAACGGTACGGTTGAATTTTCTGGCAATACAGCAGGTGGCGTTGCCAATGATATTTATAATGACGGAACTATAACCTTTAACGGCGACGTTGATTTGAATGGCGGTGTTATGGGTGATGGTACGTTACAGATTGCATCTGGTACAACGTTTAATATTGGTCGTGCCAACATTGCCCAAGGCAACATAGTATTAAATGGAACAATGTTGGCCACTTTGCGCGGTGGTAATGTGGCACAAATTACGGTTGGCAACGAAGGTGGCTTTACCGGTGATGGAACATTAAAGTTGATGTTTGATACTGCGGGTACATACAAAGTATTTGGGAATCAGTCATTTGCCAACATCGATGCCGACAATCCAGTTTATGATTTGGTTTGGTCTGGCGGCGATGTTACCGCAACTGTCAAGTCGGTATCAGACATTGCCGAACAAAACAATTTGTTGTCTGATACCGCCCGTGTGATATCGGCTGTGTCTGATTCTTCATCTGGTCGTATGCATGATTTGTCGGTCAAGTTCCAAGAAAATCTTGCCGCAAATACAACCCAATCCCGTATGGCGGTTGAACGTGCGGCACGTGCGATAAATCCAGATAGTCGTGCGGTTGTGCAATCAGAATCCGTATCGGCACACAGTACAATAACATCATTGCTGTCAAATCGTATGGCGGACCCTATGTTTATGTATGGTCGTGGCGGTGGCGATGCGGTAATGACGGTTGGCGATGTATGGGCCCAAGGCGTATTTAACAAAAGCAAACATAACAATGCGTTTGATGGATACACACGCGGTATTGCGGCGGGTTTAGATGGCACGATTGGCGATACAACAACAGTTGGTGTTGGGTATATGTACGCCCATTCGGATGTTGATGGTCTTGGGCGTGATACAGACATAGATTCTTCGACTGTGTTTATCTATGGTCAGTATCGTCCAAGTGCGTGGTACACAAACGCCTATATCGGCTATACCATGTCTGATTATACAGAAGACACCACCGCTTTTGATATTGGTGTAACTGCGGATTATGATGTTAATACATTTGGTGCATATGTTGCCACAGGGTATGATTTTATCGGTGGTATAACGCCCGAACTGTCATTACGTTATCTGCATTTAAGTTCAACGGATTACACAAATTCATTGGGTGTACGTAATCATATTGATGCAACAGATTATCTGACTGCGTCATTGGGTACGCGATATACATTTGATGTGTACACCAATACAGGTTGGGTAATACGTCCAACGTTGCATTATGCATTACAATACGACGTAATATCTGACCGGCATAATGTGTCGGTTGCGATGCCTGGTGTAAATGCGTATGTGTTGGAAGGTGACCGTTTGTCCCGTATTGCGAACGTGATTGGTGTGGGTATTGGTATGGATTATGGTTTGTTACAGATATCATTAAATTATGATATTGAATCTCGTGCCGACTATACATCCCAAACGGGTCAGATAAAATTCAAGTACGACTTTTAATCTGTTTAAATAAACCGCCCAATGGGCGGTTTTTAATTTGGTTATCGGGCATTTTTATGATAAAATCAAATTGTGAAAATCGGATTGTTTGTATCTTTTATGGCGATTTGTTTATTGGGTCCCGCGTATGCGTTGGGCCAAACCAATGCAGAAATTTTATTGGCTGCCGAAAACGATTTGAGGGGGTGCGTGGCATACCAAAATACCGCCGCCGCTTCGGGGACGTGTACCACCAGACCCGAACACTGTTTTGAGGATGTTACAGAATACAATTCCACGGGGAAATGGGTCACAGCCGTCTATCTCAGTCCAAAGAATTCGGGGCCTGCGATTTGGTGGGTTGGTGATTCCCGTATGGTTGGAATGTGGGCCTATAAAGTAATAAAGGTTACTGATAATAACGAAGACGATAACAACGCATTAATAGCAAAGGGTGGTGCGGGGTATCATTGGTTTAATAATACTGCTTTGGGAAAACTAACAAGCTGTCTATGTGACGGTGATACGGTCATATTGGCAATGGGGGCAAATGATGTCAGTACGCCGTACATCGCAATCCGTAATTATACAGGTGCCTATCAGAATTTGATACAAGATTATTCAAATGTTAATTTTTATGTGTTATCTGTCAACCCAGTTCGCAGTGATATTGATAATTATCGTTATGATATAAAAAATGATCAGATAACTGCTTTTAACAATGGTATGTTTGTGGCATTTTCGCAGA
Organism: Candidatus Enterousia sp.; assembly: GCA_045645725.1. Taxonomy (GTDB): domain Bacteria; phylum Pseudomonadota; class Alphaproteobacteria; order Rs-D84; family Rs-D84; genus Enterousia. Next base: position 4,520 of record JAZRJG010000011.1, read on the forward strand.
GGTATATTAATACATATGATGCGGTATGGGACGAGTTGCGGAGGCGTACTAATTGCACCGACGATGGTGTGCATTATAATAACGGATGTGGTATCGAACAAAAGGTCTATGACACGGTGATGAACGCGATTCATCAATAAAAAATGCACCCAGGGGCAATATTTTATTTTGGTTGGGGTGTATGGGCAAGATTCGGGCCTGTCGTTGTTGAAAAAAATAATATAATAGAATCACCATGTTATGCAGGAGGAGAAAATGAAAAAGATATTGTTATCTGAGATTATTTCTATATTTGTTTGTTGTGGTGCATATGCATACAATAATAAGGTAATTTCTAAACTGGCTCCTTATGCTAATTATTCTTTTATGCGAAACAAGGAACTGACTCTTTCCGAAGGAACACAGAATTTGGATATAAGGTCTACAAACTGTGCAAATAAAAACTTATCACAATATAATGCAGAACAAATAACATTTGATAATGGAACGATATTTCCAACAGATATTTTAAAAATGCCTGCAGATTTTAATTCGTATTCTATAATGGAAAAACATAAAAATCCTGGTTTAAATGTTTATAAATTACACGAAATGGGGATTGACGGGTCTGGCATATCAATGGCTATCATAGACCAACCATTGTCCCAACATAATGAATATAATAAAAACCTTGTTCATTATGAAGAATTTTTGGTTTATTCGGGACAACCTGGTTCAATGCACGGTTCGGCAGTGTCTTCAATAGCGGTTGGAAAAACAGTTGGTGTTGCACCGAAAGCAAAATTATATTATTTTGCTGCTGATTTAGCTGATGGTAAATTTGAAAATGATGAAACAAAAAGCAGAACTTCAAAATATTATGCTGCTGCTTTAGATAAAATTATAGAAATAAACAAAACACTACCAGATAATGAAAAGATTGTTATAGTATCTGTATCTGCTTCGCCTTCTTGGTCTCGTGACCCAGAAATATGGGAAAAAGCATTAGAAAAAGCGAAACAAGCAGGAATTTTTGTGACAACCACAGGATTGGAACAAGAATACGGTCTTCGCGATAATGGTGTTTATAGATTCGTATTGCAAGACCCAGATAATTTTGAATCTTATAAACAAACAAATTGGCAATCTGGTAGAAATATACCAATAGAAACACAACAAAATACATTATGTTTCCCGATGGACCACAGAACAACTGCTGCTCCAAATGGTATTAATGATTATGTTCATTATGCAGATGGTGGGTGGTCTTGGATGAAACCATTTGAAGCCGGTGTATATGTATTAGCAAAACAAGTAAAACCAGATATTACACCAGAAGAATTTTTCAAAGTTGGTTTAAAAACAGGATATTATAGTGAAACTGCTAAATGTATATTGGTCAATCCTATTGAATTGATAAAAAATTTAAAACAATAATCTTGCCCACACCCTACAACCGCCTTGAATAAAAAGACCAGTTAGAGCGGACGAACTCGTCAAAAGGTATTTGTTTTGCTCTCTGGAATGCGCACGAGACCTTGATAAATTATTTCCAAAAGTGTCGGTTTGTGAACGCATATCCGGAACCCGTTTTAAGATATTGTTCAAATTCCAATGCAGCGTCTTTGGAACTAAACGCAAAATAATTTACCAATTCCCAGGGTTTGTATTTTGCTGTATGTATTGAATATCCTGCATTATGTTGCTTTAACCGCTTTTTCAAATCGTCTGTTTGGCCGATGTATTTTTGTTCTGGATGGGGAATACTTTTTATCAGATAAACATAAAACATTTATAAGTCCCCCTTCGTTAAAACTTCGGGCGACACTACTTCGCCTATGCTACTCGCCTTGTGTGGCCTGCCACACGAAGCCTCGTAGAGGCGAAGTGTGGTTGGGGCGCACGGATTCGAACCATGATAAAGAGAACCAAAATCTCTTGTCCTACCATTAGACGACACCCCAATAGCGAACACTATTATAATTATCTTTACATCTTTTGCAATAAGATTTTTTCAAAAAGTGAAATTTTTTACTTGAAATTAAATCATTAAAACATATAATAATTATCGTTTTTAATGAATTCGTGTCAAACATATTATAACAGGAGTATCCCATGTCGCGCAAGGATTTTGTTGCATTAATGGAGGATAATATTTGGATTCTGGATAAAATCGCCGACCGTGTGCGTATGGGGCGTGTCGAAACAACCGGTTATCCGCGTCAATTAATGTCTATTTTGGTTCGTTTATACAGTGGCGGTCGCGCACGTTTAAAAGATATTGCGCGCCGCGAACGTGTGTCGGCACCAAATTTATGTGCGGCATTTCGCAAATTGGAACACGATGGTTTGGTGTTGCGTTCGGTTGATGAAAATGATCGTCGTAATACTTGGTATTGTGTGTCGCCGGCGGGTGCAGATTTGGCGCGTGTTGCCATGGATTTTTTCCGCGATGGTATTGAAAAAGTTTTTGGTAATTTGTCCGCGTCTGATGAACAGCGTCTGACCGATGCGTTGCGTACTATGCGTGATATCCTGAAAAAAGTGGAGTTAAATAATGAATAATCATAAAATATTATCTGTGGCGACGTTGTTCGCGACTGTGTTTTGCGCGCCATTGTATGCGCTGGATTTATCTTTGGTTGATGCGGTTGACCGCGTTGTTGTTGCGTCGCACGATATGCGCAAAGCCGATGCAAATCTGAAAAAAGCCGAAGCGTCATTGGATGCCGCCAATGCTAATCGTTGGTTCAAATTGGATGGGTCGGCGTCTTATATGAATATGGTGAACATTGAAAATCCATCGGAATCAATGGGTATTGAATTGCCGCCTGCGTTGGGTGGATTGATTTCTGAATCATTAAAAGATCAATCTGTGGTTATTGCAATTCCGGATAATATTTTCCAAGCCGGCTTGACCTTGACCCAACCGATATATACATTTGGTAAAATTGGAAATGCGGTTAAATCTGTAAAATCTGCGGTAAAAATGGCGACTGCATCCCAAGAAATGACGCGTCGTGAAGTGCGCTATGCGGCGGCTAATTTGTATTGGACGGCAAAAATGACCGATGAAATTGTACAATTGGCCGAAAAAGATTTAGAAAACGCCCGCGCAGCCAAACGTAAATTGACGTCTGCCGGTCGTGCCAATCGCAGTAATTTGCTGAAAATAGAATCCGATATTGCGTCCAAAGAAATCAATGTTTCTGATGCGAAATTTAATCGTGATACTGCGCATCGTATGTTGAAAATTATGGCGGATATCAATGTCGACGAAGAATTAACATTGACCGATGCGTTCCCGTCTGAATTTTCTGAAATCACCGCCGGTGAATTAAAGACAACACCGCAATGGGAAATTTTGGACGAGCAGGTAAACATGTACGAACGTGCGGCCCGTGCCCAACGTGCAAATGGGTATCCGACATTGGCGGCGACGGCGTCTTATACATATTCAACAATGTCCGATGATGTGGGGCATATGTTTGATAAAAAAGGAGGTCAATCTGCATATTGGGGATTGGCGTTACAGATGCCTTTGTTCAATGGCGGGTTAAATCGTGCAAATGCCACAATTGACGCCATGAATGCCGAAGCCGCACGTCAGGACTTGGCCCAAGCCAAAAAGATAACATCCGAACAGTATAAAAATGCGGTAAAGCAATACAATCATTTGCGTGGCAATTTATCGACATTGGCCAAAGCGCGCGATTTGGCGGCCCAGACATATACTTTGTCGCAAAATCGTTTTGCATCGGGTCAAACTTCTGCGGTTGAATTGGCAGATGTGTCGGCGGGCTTGTATCAATTGGATGTGGCGTTATTGAATACAAAATATAACATTTTAATGTCTGCGGAAACGGTAAAAAAGTTGGGTGAATAAATATGGAAAAAATACAAGAAATATTACAAACAAAAAAATTCAAACACGCCTTATTTATCGTGTTTGTTATTGTTATGATTGGTTGGTGCGTACTTCGTTTTGTGTCGATTGCATCGGAAAATGCGCGCAGTGTATTTAACGCGTCTCGTGTTGCGCTGGATTCTGGTTTGCCGGTTGAATCTGTTGTTGTGTCAACCCAACGTGGCACGTTGTATGAACCGTTGGCGGTTCGTAATAATCGTGCGTATGTAACGGCCGAACGCGCGCATATGTTGCGTGCCGGTCAACGTGTTGGCGATGGAAAAATAGTATCTGTATCAAATGATATTGATTTGAATACCGGTATGCATGTTGTTCGTACGTCTGGGGTATCTGATGGATTACGGTTTGCAGAATTTACAACCGCCGGTCATTTTGTACCTTTGTACGCAATATCAGATAATGTTGTATATGTTGTTGAAAATGGTGTTGCCGCTGCGCGGACGGTTCGTGTTGCGCGTCAAGATGCCGAAAATGCATATATCAAATCGGGATTAAACGATGGCGATGTTGTCATATTGTCCAAAGTTAAATCTGGTGAAAAAGTAAAAGTTATAAAATAAATCGGGGGTGCGAAAATGTTAAAGTTCTTTGTACGTCGTCCAATCACGACATTGATGTTTGTTTTGGTTTGGGTTGTTTTGGGTTTGGTATCGTTTCCAAATATGAATATAGAACGCACACCTGCGTTGGATTTTCCGATGGTGACGGCGACTTTTATTTACCCTGGTGCATCACCCGAAGAAATAGAATCACAAATTGTTAAACGCGCCGAAGATGCGGTGTCCGAAGTATCGGAATTAAAAAAGATTACGTCATACGTCTATGAAAACAGTGGTATGGTAATGGCGGAATTTAATTTGGGCGTTAATGTTAATGACAAAGCGTCTGAAATTAAAAACAAACTGGATGCGTTAATTACGGAATTTCCGTCTGATATGGAAAATCCGGTTGTAGAAAAATTGAATCCATTACAACAATCTGTGGTTGATATTGTGTTGCGCGGTGCCGATGCCCGTGATTTAGAAGAATATGTTGATGATTTCTTGTCAACCAAGATTACCGGTATTTCTGGCGTGGCCAGTGTATCTGTCTTTGGTGGTCGCGAACGCGCAATTCGCATTGCGATGAATCCTGATCAAATGGCGGCGCGTGGTGTTACGGTTATGGATGTTGTTTCTGCATTGGGGTCGCATAACTTGAACGTTCCTGGGGGGAAAATTGAAACCAGTCGTAATTCATCCAACGTGCGTTTTATTGGTGAATTTGCATCTGTTGAAGAAATTGCGAACTTGCGTTTAACCACCGTCGAAGGTAACAATTTCAAATTATCTGATATTGCGACAATTACTGATGCGGCGCGTGATATTGAAACCGGCGCACGTTATAACGGTGAATCTGTTGTGATTGCGTCTGTGGTCAAAGCGTCTGACGGTAATGCGATTAACATTTCCAATGAATTGCGCGAACGTTTACCGGAATTACAGAACGATTTATCGACCCGTTTTCCAAATTCAGAAATGTTAATTGCGTCGGATTCATCGATTGCGGTATCGGATGAAACAACGGGCACGATTAATGGCATTATTTTGGGCGTATTGTTTACAGTTTTGGTATTGTTGGTATTTACACGCAATTGGCGTTCTACGGTTATCGCAGGTGTTGTAATTCCTGCATCGTTGCTTGCCGGTTTCTTCTTTATGGACAAAAACAATTTTACCATTAACGCATTAACGTTATTGGCATATTCGTCTGCGTTGGGGACATTGGTATCGAACGCGATTATTTTGATTGAATCCGCATTGCAAGAAATGCATGCCGGCAAAGCCCCAGAAGACGCTGCTGTTGACGGAACCAAAAAAGTTGCCGTATCTGTTTTGGCGGGTGTTGGCACAAACGTAGTGCTGTTCTTGCCTTTGGCATTTATGGGCGGCATAGTTGGTCAATTTATGATTCAATTTGGTATGACGGTTGTTTATTTGACATTGTTGTCGTTGATGTTCTCGTTCACATTGACGCCAATGATGATTGCAAAGTTCTTGCGCTTAACCGGTCGTAAACAGGTGAAAAAATCAAAACCTGCGCCGGCCGCACAAACCGGTTGGTTGCAACGTTGGTATAATGTTCAACGCAATCATCCATGGCGTGTTGTTGGCTTGGTTTTTGTGATATTTATTGCCTCTACGAACCTGATGAAATTCGTAGGTAATGAATTTTCGCCATCAACCGACGCAAATGAAATCACAATAACTGCGCGTGCGCCAATGGGGTCGACATTTGAAAAGTCCGAATCTATTGCGCAACAGTTGGAACAACGTCTGTCTGCCTTTCCCGAAGTTGCGTCAACAACCATAAAAATTGGCGACCAAGGATTACAGAATATTGACGTTACGGTTGAATTGGTTGACGTGTCGGAACGTGATATTTCGGACAAAAAGTTAATGCAGAAAATGTTGCCGGCCATTGCGGATATTGCCGACGCCGAAATTCAAATTCGTGCCGGTGAAGCATCCGCGTCCAGCACATCTGCCGACTTGGTTTTGAATGTATTTGGTCCAAACGATGCAACACGTGAATCGTATGCAGAAAAAATCATATCGATTGTGAATCAAATTCCCGAAGTTCAATCTGCGGTGCGTGCGCAACAAACGCCTGCAAATGAAGTCCAGTTTGTTCCCGATTCCGCACAGATGAGTTTTTGGGGTGTTCAAAATGCGTACGCGGGAACGACTTTGCGTACAGCGCTGTATGGAAATGACGATTATAAATACAAAGAAAACGGTGAAGAATATCCGATTGTTTTGGAATTTGCCAAAGCGTATAAAACCTCTGCTTTGTTCGATAATGTTTACGTTAATTCCAGCAAGGGTATGGTCCCATTATCGTCATTGGGAACGATAAAGACCGCGCCTGCGACACCGGACATTCGTCGTGAAGACAAAAATCGTTTAACCGAAATTGATATTAACATTGGTAAATCCACGATGGGGCCGGTACAGGCAAAAATCCAATCGGAATTAAATAAAATCGATTGGGAATACGGGTATTATGCCGAATTTGGTGGCATGTCTGAAATCCAAGGCGAAACAACCGGCGAAATTGGTCGTGCATTCTTGTTGGCGACAATATTAACCTTTATGTTATTGGCGGCGATATTGAATTCTTTGGCGCATCCATTTACGATTGCCACGTCAATCATCACCAGTTTTGCCGGCGTATTCGTCATGATGTTTTTAACCGGCGCCACAATGAACATAGGTGCAATGTTGGCATTTGTTATGTTGGTTGGTTTGGTGGTTAACAATAATATTTTGGTGTTGGAACCAACGATTAACCGTGTAAACAATGGCGAAGATATGTATTCGGCATTATGGACCGAATTGACCGACAAAAAGAATATGGTATTGATGACATCAATCGCGGTTATTGCGGGTATGGTGCCACAGTTATGGTCAATTGACGGTATGAAAGTCGCCATGGGCGCGGTAATGATTGGTGGTATGTTGGCCAGTTTGATATTTACATTCACACTGACGCCTGCGTTATTCTTTCTGATTGAACGTGCGCGTCATTGGCGACCAAGATTTGGCAAATAAAAAAAATCCCCATATTTGGGGATTTTTTTAATAGCATGATTTTATTTTAATGTCTGCTTTATGATAGTTTAGGGTGTCTTCTTGGTTTAGATAAAATATGACTTCTGATATGTCTGTATTAACGTTTGTAAATGTGCAATCGGATTTTGATGTCGCGCCCACGCCCGAAGTCGCTGTTATTGTTTGGTTACCAATTATAATTGAACCGCATGATTTGCAACTGTTGCCCGATTTGTAATATCCACTATCGCATGTGAAATCTGTTGCGCTGGTACATGTCGTCGAGTTTGCGGGGCATGCCTTACAACTGTTGACCGATTTGTAATACCCATCATTGCATGTGAAATCTGTGCCGTTGGTACATGTGGCATTATTGGGGCATGATGCGCAAATGTTGCCCGATACATAATATTTTTCTTTGCATGTAAAACCGTTGTGGTTACATGTTTTATGGTTGTCGGGGCATAATGCACAACCGTTGCCCGATTTGTAATGTCCATCATTGCATGTGAAATTTGTTGCGCTGGTACATGTCGAGTTTGCGGGGCATGATGCACAACTGCTGCCCGATTTATAAAATCCGTCGTTGCATTTAAAATTTGTGCCGTCGTTACATGTGGCATTGTTGGGGCATTGTGTGCAACTGTTGCTGTTTTGTGATTTATAAAATCCGCTGTTGCATCTAAATGTTTCCGAACCATCGCATGTTGCGCCTGTTGGGCATTTGCCACATCCGCTGCAATTGGAACCATTGCAATTAACCGTGTCTGCTGTTTGAAGTGCGTTGGTTGAACATGAATAGGTTGTGTCTTTCTCAACGCATGCACAAGCTGTGTCTACTTGTTCGCATGATCGGTTAATTGTTTTGGTATAGTATGTACTGATTGTGGTTGGCGTTGGACCACACGAATTGCATTTACCTGTGCAATCTATTGTTGGAGCTTCGCATGAATACAGCCCGATTATGGTTTTGCCACCACATGTTACGTTGGTTTTTTGTGTTCTTGTATACCCATCCATACATTGATTGCAACTGGTATACTCAGCGGTGATCCCGTTTAAGGAGTTGTCAACGTATCTTTTGCATATTGAATCTACACAATTGGCTTCGGTCCAAGTCATGTTATCCAAACAGTCGGTGGTGGTACACCCAAATGTTGTCCCCCCCGCTAAATCTGCTGCCACTGCGTGTCCGTGGGTAAATATAATTGCAAATATTGTAAATATAACCGGCAGATATCGTTTCATCATAAATTCTCTTTCTCTTGATGTTTTGTATCGTATCATTATTTTCTGTCGTTGCGCAACGTTAAAATATTTGTTATGGTTAACCCGTAACAGCAAAGGATTTTATATGTTGAAAAAAACAGATGTGGTTTTATTTGACTTTGACGGCACGTTGTCTGCACGTGATTCTAATGTTGAATTTGCACGTTATTGCATGCGACGCAGTATTCGTCCATGGTTGTTTTTGCCATTAATGGGCATATGCGGTATTTGTCGTTGGGTTAATCCAAACGGTATTTGGTGGCGTGAAAATATACGTCGCTTTGTGACGCCCGAAATGATACGTCGTTTTGCGCCCGATTTTATCAAACAACATAAACGAGAACGCTTTGGTTGGGCGCGTGAACGCGTAATGGCGGAACGTGATGCGGGACGTAAAGTTATCATGGTTTCGGCCAGTCCCGATTACCTGTTACCAAAATTGGTGCGTGATATGAAATTTGACGCGGTTTTTTGTTCGCGAACAAACCCAAAAAAACCATGGAAATACGAATTTTTATGCTGGGGTCGTAACAAAGTTTATGCAATGGATGAATGGGCGCGCGAAAATAAAATTATCCCAAATGTTGTTCGTGCATATTCGGACAGTAAATCTGATATGCCTATGATGGAAATCGCCGCCGAACAGGTTTGGGTTGATAAAAAGACCGGCATGCGAAAACATCCCTAATGAATTTTTGTATTAATATTTGTATAGTGTTTCCATGGTTTTAATGGAAACACTTTTTGATATTTTCAGTGCATCTTTCGGTGCAATATTGGGTGTGATATTTGCATTTTTTTTGAATCGCAAAAGTCGCAATAAAATGGCAAACCAATTGGTAATCAGTCGTCAAGCATTGGAAAAAATAAAATTGGAAAATCAAAGTTTGTTGGAACAAATTCACGACAAAGAAGATATGATTTTGAAAATGCAAATGCGGTTATTGTCGGGTGAAGACCAAAAAATAACGACGCCCAAACGGCGCCGTCGTAAAAAATAATTATCCCAATATTGAACGTGCGGATTCCAACAAATGTATTGCCGTGTCAATATCGTTTGTGTCGATGTTATGCGCATTCGGTTTAATCGATGTTTTATCGGACGTTGAAACAGATGTTAATAATTCGTCGGTATTTTCCGGCAAATTGCCATCACGTAATAATTTCTTTACACCTGCGATTGTCATACCGTGTGTGTACAATAAATCTTTTATCACGGTTAATTTATGTACGGTTTCTGTGCGGTAATATCTGCGTCCGCCTGCGCCGGTTGTTGGGCGTATTGCAACGGGAAATTGTTTTTCCCAATAACGCAAAGTATGCGCAGGCACGTTCAAACGTTTTGACACTTCATTGATTGATGCAAAATATTCGTTATTTTCCATGCCTGCGTAATCCTTGGTTTTTATTGTTCGGCCGTTGTTTCATCTGTGGTAACGGCATTGTTTTCTTCTGCTTCGTCACCTGCGCTTTCAATAGAAATTGCCGAAACAACTTTTTCGTTTTCTGCGGTTCTAAACAACGTTACACCTGCGGTGCTGCGTCCGGCAATGCGAACATCTGCAACCGGTGTGCGGATGATTTTTCCGCCGTCCGTCACCATGATAATATCGTGGTCGTCCGCGACGGGGAATGAACCTGCGACGGCTGTGTTTTTGCCACCCAGTTTAATGTTTGTAAATCCGCCACCACCACGATGTGTCAAACGATATTCATACGAACTGGTGCGCTTTCCAAATCCATTTTCGGATATAGTCAAAATGAATTCTTCTTTTGCGGCCATTTCTGCCATTTTTGCATCGTCTAAAACCAATGTTGTTTCTTCTTCGTCTGTATCGGCTTCTTCTTCGATGCCTGTTTCTGCACGGCGTGCGGCGCGTGATTGTTTAATGTATGCGGCACGTACAGATGAATCAGATTCACCACGGTTCAACATTGCCATACCGATAATTCTGTCGTCTGCGCCCAATGATATGCCACGTACACCGGTTGAATTACGTCCTGCGAACACGCGGATTTCTGGCACAGGGAAACGTATTGCGCGTCCACGATATGTGGCCAAGAATACATCTTGGTCTTCGTTGCATGGCAATACAGAAATCAAACTGTCGCCTTCATCCAATTTCATTGCGATTTTGCCATTTGCACGAATTGAATCAAAGTCACTCATACGGTTGCGACGGACGGTGCCCGATGCGGTTGCAAACATCAAGAAATGTTCTTTGCCGGATTCTGCAACGCGTGCCACATCTTCTTCGGGGACTGGCAGTATTGCTGTAATTGTTTCGCCCTGTGACAATGGTAACAGGTTGATTAACGGACGGCCTTTTGCTGCGGCTGCGGCTTCGGGTAATTTATATGTTTTTAATTTATAACACAATCCCTTGGAACTAAAGAACAGCAATGGTGTATGTGTGTTTGCAACAAACACTTGTACAACATAATCGTCGTCTTTTGTTGCCATTGCGTTGCGTCCTTTGCCACCGCGTTTTTGTGCGCGATATGTGTCCAATGCAACGCGTTTGATGTATCCGGTATTTGATACGGTTACAACCATATCTTCGCGTGCAATCAAATCTTCGATGTCGATATCGATTTCTGCTTGGGAAATTTCGGTACGACGTGGCGAAGCCCAATTGTCGCGAACTTCGATTGTTTCATCGCGAATGATTTGGACGATTCTTTCGTGGCTGCCCAAAATATCCAACAGGTCACGAATTGTTGCGCCCAAGTTTGTTAAATCGTTATGGATTTTATCGCGTTCCAATCCGGTCAATCTGTGCAGTTGCAATTCCAATATTGCGCGCGCTTGATCTTCGGACATATAAAACATTCCGTCTTTGTATTCGGTGTTTGGGTCGTCGATTAATTGGATGTATGATTCGATATCCGATGCCTTCCAACCACGTGCAATCAATGCTTCACGGGCGGCTTCTGGATTTGGGCTGGATTTAATTAATTCGATAACTTCGTCTAAATTTCCAACCGCAACCGACAATCCCAACAAAGTATGTGCGCGGTTGCGTGCTTTGTTCAAATCGAATATAGTGCGACGGCGAATAACCTCTGCACGGAAATCAATAAATGCATCCAATACGCCGCGTACATTGAATAACATAGGGCGACCACGATTCAACGCCATCATATTGACGGGGAAACTGGTTTGCATTTCTGTGTATTGGAATAAATGATTTAATACAACGTCTGCGATTGCGTCGCGTTTTAATTCGATTACGATACGCAATCCTTCTTTGGAAGATTCGTCGCGGATTTCCGAAATTCCTTCTATACGTTTATCTTTTATCAACTCGGCAATTTTGATAATCATTTGTGCCTTGTTAACTTGATATGGGATTTCGTCGACGATAATCGCCTGATGATCACGGAAATCTTCGATGTGTGTTTTTGAACGAACAATGATTGAACCGCGGCCGGTTGTGTGTGCTTTGTATGCGCCGGCGTGTCCCATAATCATTGCGCCGGTTGGAAAGTCGGGCCCTGGGATAATTGTAAACAATTCGTCGTCGGATAAATCTTTGTTATCCAAAATTGCCAAGATACCATTGCAGATTTCGCCCAAGTTATATGTTGGTACGTTTGTTGCCATACCCACGGCAATACCCGAACCGCCGTTTACCAAAAAGTTTGGAAATTTTGCAGGCAATACGACCGGTTCTTGTAACGAGCCATCAAAGTTTGGTTGCCAATCAACGGTATCTTTTTCCATATCATCCATCAAAGATGCGCCCAATTTAGACAGGCGTGCTTCGGTATAACGCATAGCCGCGGCTTTATCACCGTCGCGCGAACCAAAGTTACCTTGTCCTTGGACCAACATTTCGCCCATGGAAAAATCTTGCCCCATACGCACCATTGCTTCATAGATAGAGCTGTCACCGTGTGGGTGGTATTTACCCATAACATCGCCGACGATACGTGCGGATTTAACGGTTGGCTTTGTCGATGGTGCAACGTCGTTCATTACGTACAGAATTCTGCGATGTACAGGTTTGCAACCGTCGCGTACATCGGGCAATGCGCGGTCGACGATAACCGACATCGCATAGTCCAAGAAACTGGTGCGCATTTCGTGTTCCAACGAAGATTGTGGCACACGGATTTCGTTTACTTCATTAATGTTTTCAGACATACTACCTTTCCTATATTTATAGCATACTAAACATAGCAAATTTTTGGGGTTTTGGTCAAGAAATAAAGGTAAAAAACATGGTTGACAAAATAAAAACCTGTGGTAATATTAGTGGGGCAATAAGAGGAAAAAATGGGATTAGCATTTTGGCGTTTATTTTTGGCCCTGTTTACATACCATCTGTTTTTAGAGGGGCTGAAAAAAATTGGTTTGGTAAAAGCGAAATAAAAAGGTTGCGTTTTTATAAAACGTGTGGTTAAATATATCGGCAAACGAATTTATTCCATGGTTGCTTATGATGCTGCTCGGGCGATTGTGGGGTGACAAAACAAAGAAAAAAGAAGCAAGGGATTAAGTCATGGCAACAAAACGTACATATCAGCCATCTAAAACACGTCGTGTTCGCACACA
>JAZRJG010000012.1:0-6134 GCA_045645725.1 Candidatus Enterousia sp.
GTTCTGGCGGAGATGAATTCCTGTCCTCGATACACAATAATAAAAATCAAAAAAATTTTGTCCCGTCAATTTTTTAAGATTTTTCTAATTGTATATTCTCGTATTCGCCATGCGCTGCGCTCTGGCGTATCCCTTCATCTCCCCCAGGTTAAAATCAAAACCGCCCATGACGGGCGGTTTAAGATTTTAATATTCCTGGCGGAGATGAAGGGATTGTCTGATTCCCATTTGCGCCACGTTGGCGCAATGGGCCCCTTTCGCTGCGTAAGATTCAAACTTCGCCAAATGGCTTGTTTTCATCAACTGACGCCCCGAACCCAGCAATCACAGATTGCGAACGCTTTGTCCACACCGCAACACCAACACAAAAATAAAACGCCCACAACGGGGCGTGTGATTTTTGTGGCGGAGATGAAGGGATTCGAACCCTTGATACCCTTGCGGGTATACCACATTTCCAATGTGGCGCACTAGACCAACTATGCGACATCTCCGTATCTGAATTATTCGTCGTCTGATGCAACGTCAATGTCAACGTCTGCAACAACCGCATCCATATCTACGTCTTCAACAACAGGGGCGTCCGCAGATAATACAGCATCCAATTCCGCATCAATTTCACGTAATGCAGGATCTTCACTGCCGATTTCCAAAGATTCTTCACCAGATACAGCAGCAGGTGCTTCTTTGTATGATTGGACAAATTCATGACGAACATTGTTGACATCCAATTTGCCACTGGCGATTTCACGCAATGCAACAACCGTCAATTTATCTTTGCCACGTTCAACCACAGGTTCCGCACCACCATTTAAGTCACGAACACGTTGAGATGCCAACATCCCAAGTTCATAACGGCTTTCTACGTATGGTAATGTATCAGAATTTGTTGTGCGTGCCATGTTAATTCCTTTGTTGAAATCATTGATAACCACGTTATAATGGCCTATGGATGGTAAAAATGCAAGCGAAAAATAAAAATATTAAAACTTTATCTTTTGGATGTCGGTTAAATGCGTTGGAGTCAGAAAAGATTCAACGTATGTTGGCCGAACACATAGACACGGCAATATTGGTCAATACTTGTGCCGTCACGGCCGAAGCCGAAAGACAATCGGGTCAAGCAGTGCGACGTATTGTGCGCGAAAACCCAGAAGCACCCGTGTTTGTGACAGGATGTGCGGCGACACGTAATCCCGCCCTGTTCCGCGATATAGCGAATACTGTTGTTGTGAAAAATGCCGACAAAATGGATATTAATGCGTATTTGACAGATACAAAGACGGCTTTTGCGGATATTTTAGAACCAAAAATAACCCAATTTAACCAAGTTGATACAAAACTGTCCAAACAATTTGTTCAGATTCAAAATGGATGTAATCATCACTGTGCATATTGCATCACGCGTGCTTTACGTGGACCGGCGGTTTCTTTTGATTACACCGACATATTGGCGGATGTGCAACGCGCCGTTCAAAATGGATTCACCGAAATCGTATTAACCGGCGTGGATATCGCATCTTATGTTCAAAAAGATTGCGGCAATGTGTTCTTGTTATCCGACCTGTGCAAACGATTATTGCACGATGTGCCGGAAATAAAAAGATTAAGATTGTCTTCGGTTGATCCGGCCGTGCCAGACGTGAAAAATATCGTAGATTTGATATTAAATGAACCAAAAATGATGCCACACATGCATTTTTCTATGCAGTCAGGTTCGGATACAATTTTGCGTTCGATGGGACGTCGTCACAATGCCCAAATAGTACGCGATATCGTTGCGCGCGCAAATGGGAAAATCACATTCAGTTGGGATATAATTTGCGGATTCCCCGGCGAAACAGAAGAACTGTTCCAAGAAACATTGGCTTTGGTGCACGAAACCAAACCAATCAAGATTCACGCATTTCCATTTTCGCCACGTCCAGATACACCGGCGGCAACTATGCCAAACCAAGTAAATCGCGCCATTTCCAAAGAACGGGTTAAGATTATAAACAATGCCGCCAATGAAAACCGAGCAGAGTTTATGCAAAACCAAGTCGGAAAAACCGTTCAAGTTTTAGTCGAGGCAAATAATATCGCACGCTGTCCGCACGATATTGCCGTTCGAATTGGGGGTTGCTGTATTGAGCCACGCACGGTTTGCGATGTAGAAATAATCGGGATTGACGGAGATAATTTTATCGGGTGCATTTGCTGACAGTCAATGGACATGCTTATAAAATAGAAAAAAGGAGTAAATAATGGGATATAGAAACGGTGGATTTGAATATGATAGACACACTAACCCAAAGTCAGATTACAAATTGAAGCGCGATATGATTTTCGGTTGGGCGGTAGGGGCACTGTTAGGTGCAGCAGTGATTGCATTGTTCGCCATATTCGACAAGAAAGACGCAAACACTGCCAACAAAGAAGATAAAAAGACCGAACAAGTAGTCCCACCCCAGTTCCAAGATTCAACCAAAATAGCGCGCACAATTGCATACGACAGAATGGCGCGTCAAAAATAATCTATGCCCCGCCCAAACGCGGGGTATTTTTTGCGAATTTTTATGTTGGCAAGTGGTTTTATAACTGCTATGCTCAAAACCATGAAAAGGAAATTTATTACTTTATTTTTATTATCTGTATGCGGCATAGCAAATGCAGCCGAGTTCAAAACCAAGGCAAAATCTGCGTTTTTGGTCGACTATGATTCTGGCGTGGAAATTGTGGCAAAAAATGCCGACACATTAATGCCGCCATCTTCTATGATAAAATTGATGACTTTGGCGGTTCTGTTTGATGAATTGGCCGCAGGCAATATTACAATGGACACACGTTTTCCTGTTGGCGAAAATGCGGACTATAACCGACCAGAATGGTATCCGGCCAGTAAAATCTGCCTGACCGCGGGACAAGATATTTCTGTGCGTGATTTGATATTGGGATTAATTGTTTTGTCGGGCGGCGACGCATCTGTTGTGGTGGCGGAACAATTGGCGGGTTCGGAAACACAATTTACCGCAATGATGGAGAAAAAAGCACGCAGTATTGGCATGGAACAATCTACGTTCGGCAATGCCAGCGGTTTGCCAAATCCAAACAACCTGATGACCAGTCGCGAATTGGCGATATTGGCGCAACATTTAATTGCAGATTATCCGGATATTTATCCTATGTTCGCAACCAAGCGTTTCGAGTTCAAAGAACATAAAACCGATTGGTGCCGTGAATGGGGCCGGACACATACGGTAAATTACAACAAATTACTGTTCAATATGCGTGGCGCAGATGGTCTGAAAACAGGACACACCAACGATGGCGGATATGGTATGGTGGCCAGTGCAAAAATCGGCGACAGACGCTTAATTGGTGTCATTAATGGATTTAACGGTAAAGGACACGATGCGTTGGCCAATGAAATGAAAAAATTATTAGAACACGGATTCGCAACAACCACGACAAAAGTATTTTATCGTCCGGATGATGTGGTGGTGGATATACCGGTTTGGTATGGCCGCAGCGACACGGTTGCTGCAACCGTTGGCGAAACATTTGCAATCACCGCCAGCAAAGAAGAAGGGTTAAAAGGCGTTCGTGTCTTGGCACGATATGACGAACCGGTCGCAGCACCAGTAAAAGCGGGCGATGTCATCGGTGAAATTATCGCCGTACGCGATGGCGACGTTATCGTACGCGCACCATTGATTGCAAAAAACAAAGTCAGCAAAACGCAATTCTTTGGTCGTGTAATCAGAAATATAAAAATTATGTTGGGGGTCAATTAAAATGGCACCACGTAAAAAAGCAACCACTGCGTATAAATTTCCACACCCAATGGAAAACGATATCTTGATTGGACACGCAGATACGTTGGGGCGGTTTATGGACGCATGGGAAAAACGCGACACGCACCCGTTGCACCCCGTTTGGATGTTGACCGGAACCCAAGGTATCGGCAAAGCCACATTGGCATATAAAATTGCCAAAATGGTTTATGGGAATGTTGGGGACTTCTTTATCATAGATATGGACAGAAATATCGATAAAGACGGCAAACCAAAATCAGACGGCAAGGTTATATCAGTTTATACCGTGCGCGCAATGATTGATAAAATGCAGATGTCGTCTATGTCGGGCGATTGGCGCGTGATTCTGATTGACTCGGTTGATCAATTGAACGCGGCGGCATCAAATGCCATATTAAAATTATTAGAAGAACCGCCCGCCAAGACATTGTTTTTATTGGTTGTTCATCAATTGGCAAATGTGTTACCAACGGTGCGTTCGCGCGCACGTGTTGAAAAAATGCGCCCGTTAACAATCGGACAATTGCGCGAACTGTGTATCCGTTTTATACCAGATGAAGATATTGGCACAGATATGTTACGATTGGCCAATGGCAGTTTTGGTAAAATCGCAAACCTGAAGGCATCGGGGGGCGATGAAATATATGCGGACTTAATCGAATTGTTGAACAATACACATACAAACAGTTCGGACGTTATGGCTTTGGCACGTAAAATCGCCCCTGCCCCAGAATTACACGGAATTTTATTGGATGCAATTGCGCACTTTGGTTTGGCGGATTTGTACCCCGTTGCAACACACGCAATTGCAGATATTAAAAACGTGTATCTGGAACCGGAAATCGGAATATTTAAGATAATTATGGAAATCAAAAAATGTTTATAGATACACATTGCCATTTAACCGACAGATATGTCGATGGGGCGGATGCAGTTATTGCACGTGCCATAGACGCGGGTGTTGATGTTATGATTTGCCCAACCGCAGATCCGGCCGATATCCCACACGCAATCAAGTTGGCAACGCGACACAACAATATACTTTGCACGATTGGAATTCACCCAGAATACAAGTGCAATGACGCGACACAATATTTAACCGACGAAATATTAAACCACCCGCGCGTTGTGGGGGTTGGCGAAATCGGTTTGGATTATCACTATGGCCGTGATACGCGCGACCAACAGATTAAATTGTTTGAACAACAATTAAATATTGCGGATAAATTTAATTTGCCGGTCGCGATACACACACGTGAAGCCGAAGAAGATACTGCGGCAATACTGACCGGCAAACAATGTGGGGTTATGCATTGTTTTACCAGTTCGTGGGATTTAGCAAAAAAAATGTTGGATCGTGGTTTCTTTTTTTCTGCCAGCGGTATATTAACTTTTAAAAACGCCGGCGACATTCGTGAAACATTTGCAAAAATTCCAAACGACAGAATTGTAATTGAAACAGATGCACCGTATTGCGCACCCGTGCCATATCGCGGAAAAGTATGCGAACCCGCAATGGTTGTCGAAACAGCAAAAGTATTGGCCGATATTAAAAATTTGCAATTGGATGAATTGGAAACTATACTGATGCAAAACGTAAAACAGTTATACCCAAAGATAGAATTATAAAAATGGCACGACAGATTATAAAATTTGGTCAAGTTTCAGAAAACCGCAAAGCACGGTTTAATTATACTATCGACGACACCATCGAAGCGGGGATTTCATTGACCGGCGCAGAAATCAAGTCAATCCGATATGGTTTGGTGACCATTGTTGACGGGTTTGTTCAACGTCGTGGGGATAATTTGTTCTTGGCCGGCGTAGAAATACAAAAATTACCAACCGCCGCACGCATTGTGAACTTTGATGAACGCCGCAGCCGCCAATTATTATTACACCGCAATCAAATCAATCGATTGATTGGTAAATTACAGGAAAAAGGCGCGACAATCGTGCCGTTGAAACTGTATTTCAACAACCGTGGTAAATTAAAAGTATTATTGGGTGTTGGATATGGTAAAAACAAAGTCGATAAGCGCGAAACCATCAAGCAACGCGAATGGGATAAAAATAAAGCGCGCATTTTGAAGGGCAGATAATTTTAGATTACCACTTGATTTCAGACATTTTTTGACCTATTATATACATGTGTTGAGAATGTATTGGGTATTTTTTACCCAAACGGAATTTATCCCTGTATATTTATTAGAAACGATAAAATAACATGGGAAAGCCGTGTGACCACAGATTCACTGTTGATAAAGATGTGACTTTATCGGTAATGAATTTGGTGGTCGCACACAATGTGAACACCATAAAAAGGATTATAAATGG
>JAZRJG010000013.1:0-1892 GCA_045645725.1 Candidatus Enterousia sp.
GCCCACAGCACGACATGCCTACGATCCGACTTCATGGGGGGGATATGCAAGACGAAGAAAAAATGTTTCAAATTGGTGTTTGGTCTTTGGGCGCTGTGTTGTTGGCGACTGTTATGTTACAGGTGGGGTTCCGTACCCAAAATCGTCAGATAAACCGTGTGCATAAACAGATTGTTCAAACGCAACAACAAATTGCAGTAGCCGAGGCAGGTTTTGCGTCTTATGTGCGACCAGAGATTTTAAGGAATTTGGTTACAAGTATTGAACCAAAGTCAGAAACAATCAGCTTTAACAAAGCGATTGATGTTTATAATTTACCTGCAAAAGAGATTCAGTAATGTTTGAAGTTGGCAAAGATATTTTTAAGCATGGATTTATGGGCGCACGTGGTGATGGGGTGGCGCGTAAACGACTGTGGGTTATGTACAGCGTGTTTTTCTTTGCTTTTGCGATTTTTATTGGTCGTACTTTGCAGTTGGGAATTCAAGGGACAGACAGGTCGCGCTTGGCGGGCGTTGATGGGGAATGGGTTGTTCAGCGTGCGGATATAGTTGACCGCAATGGTGATATTTTGGCGAAAAATGTCGAATCGGGGCATATTATTTTGCGAAATCGTGCCGTTCGTGAAAAAGACCGTGATGCGGTTGCACAAACAATTCATCGGGCATTGCCATATGAATATTCTTTGGCCGAAGCGTTAGAGTTGGTAAATTCACCGCGACGTTTTATACGATTGAAAAAGTATGCCAGTGATGCGCAAAGGCAGATTGTAAAAGAGGCACGGTTAGAGGGATTGGAAATCGAAAAAATACAAACGCGTAAATATCCAAAGCGCAGGTTGTTTTCGCATATCATTGGTTTTGTTGGTGAAGATGGTCGTGGTTTAGAAGGCGCAGAAAGAACATATGATGATTATTTGCGTGAAAATAAAGACCCGTTGCGATTGTCGGTTGATTCACGTATCCAAGCCGTGTTTTACGAACAGTTATCTTTTGCAATGCAAAAATATCAAACCAAAGCCGCAATGGGGATGTTGATGAATTCCCGAACAGGTGAGATTATCGCAATGGTGTCTTTGCCGGATTTTGATCCGGAAAACCTGCGTGCAGATCCGGTTGCGAATCGTTTGTTTAAACCAATGCGAAATGTTTATGATATGGGGTCGGTGTTCAAAGTTTTTAATACAGCGTTGGCATATGAAAATGGCATTGATAAAGAATACTATGTTAAAGAGCCATTTAAAATTGCCGATAAATTTGGACGTACAGCAGCAAAAATTTCTGATATCCGCAGTTTCAAACCGCCACGTCCGAATTTGACGGTGGAAGAAATTATGGTGCATTCTTGTAATGTGGGCAGTGCGCAAATTGCATTGGATTTGCCCGACGGTGCGCAAAAAGATTTCTTTGAAAGATTGCATATGGATGGGCCGTTGGATTTAGAATTTGGCCGTACTGAACGTACGCTGATGCCGAAAAAGTGGGGGCCGGTGGAACGCGCAACGGTTGCGTTTGGACATGGTATTTCTGTGACACCTATGCATTTGTTGTTGGCAATGAATGCGGTGACAAATGGTGGTATTTATATTTACCCAACTTTACAAAAACGTAGTGTTGGTGTTGTCAAAGGCGAACGTGTGTTGGCGGATGAGATATCTGCAAAAATCCGACCGATTATGTTGCGTGTTGCCGAAGAGACCAGTGGTAAGCAAGCACGTGTATCCGGTATTCAAATTGGTGGTAAGACCGCAACAGCAGAAAAATATATAAATGGTAAAATTGACAGAAAACGTAATGTAACTGCGTTCGCCGGTATATTTCCTGCACATGCGCCACAGTATACTATTTTAGTTGTTTTGGATGAACCACAGGCCACAAAAGAATCTTGGGGAT
>JAZRJG010000014.1:0-58274 GCA_045645725.1 Candidatus Enterousia sp.
TTATCATGGGTTTCACAATTTGCCGACGGCACAGATTATGAATTTAAGGGCATATACGGAGGATCCGACGGCACAATCCAATACTATGACGAATACGGTTCGGTGACAACAACCACCGACCTACCAGCCAACATGACTTTATATGCATTGTTTGAATTGGATGAAACAGATGACGAAGGCGAAGGTGGCGGCACGTCAATTTGTGTGGACAATGCATTGGAATCGGGGTGCGAATGTGATTCAGAGAATCAGGTGCCAGTAACAGTTGATACAAATACATACTGTGTATCAAACACAATGTATGAGGCATATGAAAGATGTTACGAAGAAGCAGAAGAATGTGTTTCTGGTTTTACATGGGTTATTGACAATAATATGGTTGTAAATAGTATATGCGAATATAAATTGGATTGTGTGCCAGGTGGCGGTAACGAAGGTGGTGATGAAGGCGGTAACGAAGGTGGTGATGATACCGGCGGCGATAATGAAGGTGGTAACGAAGGTGGTGATGAAGGCGGTAACGAAGGTGGCGATAATACCGGCGGTGGTAACGAAGGTGGTGATGAAGGCGGTAACGAAGGTGGTAATACCGGCGGCGGTAACGAAGGTGGTGATGAAGGCGGTAACGAAGGTGGCGATAATACCGGCGGCGGTAACGAAGGTGGTGATGAAGGCGGTAACGAAGGTGGTGATGATACCGGCGGCGATAACGAAGGTGGTAATGAAGGTGGTGATGACACCGGCGGCGGTAATGAAGGTGGTAATACCGGCGGTGGTAACGAAGGTGGTAATGAAGGTGGCGAAACGGGCAGCACAGAAGGGAAAGATTGCACGAATCGGGGTGGTACTTGGACCAATGGTGCGTGCGTATATGACGATTCTTTGTCGGTCTGTGGAAATGCACGCCCAATTGAAAATTGTAAGTGTTATGATGAAACAGCCGAGTTTGTCGTGATAACTGCCTATAAACTGTATCCGTTTAATTCGTCGGAACAACCAAAGAATTATTGTTATCGGCCGGCTCAATATGATCCCGATATGTTGACTGCATATGAAATGTGTATGGATGCGGCGGAAACGGCCGGCACATATTGGCAATGGATTGCCGGTGTGCAGGGTGGACAGTGTCGCTGTAAAGGAACGATGTTGGCGCCAAGTGTATCGGATGGCAAATACGTATGTACGTCGGCGGTTGCATGTCGTGAAAATATGGCCATTGATACGGATTGTCGATGTGCCACTGGCGCGGTGACGGTTGGTGATGCGCGTTATTGTTTGTCGTCGACCAATAAGACAGAATATGATAAATGTATGGCTGTCACGGGTACCGAATGGGATGTGTCGGATGTGTCGAACATGGTGTGCGCATGTACAAATGATAAGTTGGCGTGGAATGGCACGAAATGCGCCCAGAAAGCATGTGATGTAAATTCCAAGAAAGATGAATGTTATTGTCCGTCGGATACGACAGAAATAACGATTGGTAATGATGTTTATTGCTATGATACCCAGACCAAGAATTCTATGCAAACCTGTACAAACGCGGAATTGAAGTGGGATGCAACAGAAACCAAGTGCGAATGCAAGGATGGTCAGTTATGGAATGGTTCGGCATGTTTGCCGGAATGTAACGCGGGGGCATACGTTGGGTCATTTGGAACGGTGTCATTTAATGTTGAGCAAGCATCCTGTACATGTCCAGAATCTTTGGAAAAGGTGGTGTTGGAAAAGAAACATCTGACATATAGTGCGGAAGCGGCTAATAAATTCTATGTGTATGATATTACGACGGTGATTGATGCGGTAAGTGATAAGCATACCAATTCGGGTGAAGCATATTGTATAACCAAAGATATGAAGGAAACTATATCGGGATGTACAAGTGCGACGACCTATGCGCAAAGACCGGGTGAAAGGGGTGAATTTTGTTATGACTATGTTGATGATGCGGTATGCCGTGCTTATGAGTTCAGTTCTGCGCGATTGAATGGGGGGGACTATGAATTTATAGCGTCAGATGGAAGCAAGCAAACAACAACAATAACTCAAATGGAAACATGTTGTTTGTTCACGGGTGGTGAAACGTTAAGCATACAAAAAGATGCGGATCTGAATATTACCAGTGCCAGTTGCCTGTGTGGTGCGCCACAAAATGCGAAATCTTGTGAGTGTAGTGGCAAAGGGTATACAGAAGGTCAAGTGATATGTACGGAGGCAGATATTGTTAAGTGTGACACGGTTACAGAGCAGATCTTGGAATATGAACAAAGCAGGTTGGCGGGTAATTTGAGCGAAGATGAGATACCTTTGATTGATCCGAATAAGTATGGGCCAAATTGTAAGCAACGTAATGAAAAGGTGCTGGGTGATTGTTTGGATGGTGAAGATGCGAAGTATTGCAGTTGTAAATGGGATATGTTTGCTCCAGAAGAAACGTCAAACCGTGCATATTATTGTAAACGATATGATGGTGTGATAAGGAACTGTGGTTCTGGTTATACGAATAATTGTTATTGTCGTGTGGGAGAAGAAATTGTTGGGTATTTGGGGACAAGACAAAAATTCTTTTGTTATAATACGCCGGCGCGTGATCCGGGTGATGACAGAGGAGGGGATTATTATCCAGAGTTAGATATGCATGTTCCGTATTGCAGTGATATTGTATTTGATTCAAATGGCAAAAATGGTACATATAGATATCCTAAGGAGGGTGTTGCGGTAAACAAGATTGAAAATGCGGAATATTGTGGTGATGGGGATCCTACGAAATGCAATTGTGCGGCCCAAGGGAAGTACTTGGCGGGATGTATTGTGCCATATGAAGAGATGCCAAATGCTTTGGGATATGCGTGTATGGATAGAGCGGAGTATTATGGGTATAAAGCGTATGTTTCACAAGTTGCAAAGAAAATCAAAAGTTTGTGTCCAGATGGTCCAGATTATCCGGATAGATGTGATTGTGACACCACCGGTGGTACGGAAATTGAATTTTCTGAGGCATTATCGTCAGTGACAGAATATTGTACGTCGAAAGGAAAGCAAGATGCCTTGAAGGCAAAGAAGGAGGAATGTGAAAGCAGTGGTGGTGTGGCGTCTTATGTATATCAAAGTACCGACCATGTGGTTAATGATAATTCGCACATATTTGCGACGAAACAAATTACGGACGTTGAGTGTGATTGTGGGGAAGGTTTTTTGACCGAAAAAGGTACATGTGATTTGTCGGGGTATTATATGTGTTCCGTGCCGACCAGTATCGTAAATGTTGCGGGTAACTATGGGACATGGCATACATGTCCAGATGGTTATAGTATGGATTGGGATACGTACTATTGTGTATCTGATACAGATCCTAGCGTTAAGCAATTCAGTACGATCACGGATAAATGTGGTTGCAGTTCTGGAACGACGGCTTTGGATGCGGGTGGTAATGAGGTTGTAATAACTTCTTATGATGCTGTACAATGTCAATGCGATATGACCGAGGGAGAGGTTCATAGTGCAGATATGCAGTCGTGCGTATGTCCGGCGAATATGGGACGTAAGTATTCGTCGTATGGTGCGTGTCAATGCTTGTTTGGTGATACGACCTGTCCGGCGGGTACGAATGTGTATAATGGCAATCCACATTATTGTATGCCAGAGGGTAGTAGTGACATAAGTGCTTTGGTTGCGGCATCATGTTCATGTCCGGTTGGTCAATTGGTTATGGATACGGTGGAAATACCATGGGCGTCGATGTATGGATCTAATAGCCCATTTCGGTGGTATAAAAATAGATTGTTGAATGCAGGGTGGAGAGATTGTGACGGTTATGATGATTATTATCTGTCTGGTAATTGGTATAAGGGTTCTACATATACGGATAATAAAGCTGAAGAGTATTGCTTGGCAGATGGTAATACGTTATCTGAGTGTCAAGAAGAGTATTTGAATAGTTATAAAGCCAGATGCGTCGAAATTGGCAGAACAAATTGTGATGAGGAGATAGATTGGTTAAGAGAACAAAGGGAATTATGTAAACAAAACGTAGAGGAAGGCAAAGATGTAGAGGTGGAATGTACATTTGGAGAAATATTCGCTTGGAAAGATGTCAGAGATAGATGTATTCGTACAAAAGCGTCGGATAGTATATATGCTAATCCTTACTTGGCGATAATAGATCCGACTATATCGTTGCATGATTTCTTGGGCAGTTGTTTGGTGAATGTTTCGGAATTTCATTCGTCGTATAGCAGCGATACGTGTCCCGGAGGAGGATGGTGGGCGTTTGCAAGTGATAATCGTTCTTGTCAGGGGCCGGAACCTTTATCCCATTATGTGTATTTAAGGGATAAGGACGGCAACCATGTTAAGAATAATTTTGGTCAGCCATATGTTATGTCGGCCGGTTTGGGTGTGGTATTTGATTTCCGTACTGGAAAGTTTAAGTGTGATGCCACAAATGGTTTTGAAATACCAAAAACCACGTATATCTCAGAGAGTTATGATTCGCCCGCTATTATGGTGGCCAATTTGTTGGAAACTGGCTTTAGCGTTAAAACTTCTTATGGTGAAAGCAGCTATGATCCAAATGGCCCAATGTATGTTAATGAATTAACAGTAGAAAATGGAAAATTAGTGCCTTTGTCAGAGGAAGATACAAAATGGCAGGCCGGTAAAACGACGTATGGGATGTCGTATGCAGATGTTATGACGAATTATGGGACCGCGTTCCCCGGTGATTTGCGTTGCGGGTGTACGGAAGGTACGTATTTAGATAGTACCACGGGAACATGTGTAGCGCGCTCGGTATGTGAGCAGAAGGGGTTGAGTGTGTATCCCAACGGTTTTGAAAATTATGGTGTTGGGGGCTATAGTAATGTGCACATACCTATGTGTGTGAAAGTGATTCAGTCCTGTAGCATAGAAACGGATAATATGGGTAATATAACGAAAAACATGGGTTGTCCAGAACCTGATGATGCCAACCCTTGGCAGCAGGTGGAATTGGGTGATGGGTATATGTATACGAGTGATAAGGGTGGTTATGTTGTTAGTGCGACTAATGCAAGCGGAACCACATATGTGTATTTTTATTGGCCAGAGCAATATAAAGCGATATTGGAATCCAACGAAATATATTAATCGGGTATTTGCCAGTCACCCCGAAAGGGGTGATTTTATTCCGGTTGTGTTTTTGTTGTTGGGGCGGTATAATGGTATGTGTAAAATGAATGGCTGGGGGTGACAATATGAAAAAATTGTTGGCTGTGTTGGCGGTGTTTTTATGTATGGGGGCGGCAAATGCTTATCAGGTTTTGTCGTCCAAAGAATTGGGGCGTGGAGACGCCAAAAATCAAAATGTTGTGGTAAAATGCACAACCGATACAGGTAAAATTTCAAATCAAACGTGTTCGTTGCGCCGATATGTAAAATGCGCGGGAACGGGGGAAAATAAACGATGTGCCGGTTGGTTGCCATGGCGGGATTTGCAAAATCCGTCTAAGCAATATGCCGATTGGAAATCGGCGGCGTCCGCATGTTGTCGTGCCAAGGGATTGAGATAATAAAAAAACCGCCGTTCGGTGGTTTTTCTTATTTGTCAATGCTTTCCGCCGCCGTGCGTGCCAATGTGTCAACACGTTCGTTCATTTCGTCGCCATTGTGGCCACGTACCCAGAACCAATGTATCCGCTTGGTCGATGCCAATTCGTCCAATTGCATCCACAGGTCTTGATTTTTAACGGGCTTTTTATCCGCAGTACGCCAATTGTTTTTCTTCCAATTTTTTACCCACGATTGCATGCCGTTTTTGACGTATTGACTGTCGGTGTGGATTTCCAATTCGTCATGATTGCGGGCCGCCGTTAATGCACGGATTACCGCCATTAATTCCATGCGGTTGTTCGTTGTGTTCGATTCGCCGCCGCTGCGTTCGGCGACGTTTTTCCCGTCCGTCGCAACAAAACCCCAACCCCCACGTCCGGGGTTGCCAAGACAACTGCCGTCTGTCCAAATTTTTAACATTTTTTTTCGTCCTTTTTATGATATAATACCATACATGAACTATAATTCCAAAGATTTAAAAGAAATGGCAAATGCGGTGCGCGCGTGGGCACTGCATGCGGTGCATATGGCGCATAGTGGCCATATCGGTATTGTGTTGGGTGCGGCGGATATCTTGACCGTGCTGTATTCGTGTTTCCTGCGTCGCGGACGGGACAGATTCGTTATGTCCGCGGGGCATGGCAGTGCGCTGTTGTATTCTGTGCTGAAAATGGCGGGGTACGATGTGGGGGAATTGTCCACTTTTCGTCGTGTCGGTGGATTGCCGGGGCATCCGGAATATGGCGTCGCAGGTGTTGACGCAACGACCGGACCACTGGGGCAGGGGGTTGCAAATGCCGTCGGTATGGCGTTGGCAGAAAAAATCAAAAAGACCGATGGACGGGTTTATTGCCTGTGTTCCGATGGTGATTTAATGGAAGGTGTCGCGCAAGAGGCAATCGCATTCGCAGGACGATATAAGTTAGATAATCTGATTTTAATGTGGGATGATAATGGGGTTACTATCGATGGCGTCGCCCAGACAGATATGGATGTGCCGGCACGTATGCGGGCGGCGGGATGGCGGACGTTGTCAACCGTTGGGGATAATTTTGTGCAAATTAATCGTGCGCTGAATTCTGCGTTGCTGTCGGATGGGCCGGTCTTTATTCAATGCAAAACCGAAATTGGTGCGCAGTCCAGTTTGGCCGGAAAATCGGCGGCACATGGCTTGGCATTGAAAGATGCAGAAATGATGCAGTTGATAAAACAATTTGTGTCGCCAATCGGTGAAGAATTGTGGCGTAATGTTGAAATGGAACAGGTGCCGTTTGTCGCAACGGTTGCGCCGGTGGTGGTGCCAAATGTGTCGATGCCTGTGGTTGGAGGCGCAATTTCTACGCGTGAATTGTCCGGTTTATATCTGCAAGAATTGTTAAGCGCCGGTGCAAATGTTATTGGGGGCAGTGCGGATTTGGGCGGCAGTACCAGTGTCAAAGTCGCCGCGGCACGTGTAATCGGTGCAGATGATTTTTCGGGAAATTATATTAACTATGGTGTGCGTGAACATGCAATGGGCGCGATTATGAACGGTTTGGCGTTGTCGGGTTTGCGCGCCTTTGGTTCAACGTTCTTGGTGTTCAGTGATTATATGCGGCCCAGCATGCGTGTCGCGGCGTTGTCCGGTTTGCCGGTTGTGTATGTGTTAACGCACGACAGCATTGCCGTCGGTGAAGATGGGCCAACACATCAGCCGGTTGAACAATTGCCGTCTTTGCGTATGATGCCGAATTTAAATGTGTTTCGTCCATGTAATGCGGTCGAAGTTGTCTGGGCATGGCGACGCGCGTTGCGTGAAGAGCATAAACCCACGGCAATTGTTTTGTCGCGTCAAAAGTTTGTCCAAGTGCCAACGCCTTTGGGGGCGGAAATATCCCGTGGTGCATATATAATACGCCCGTCCGAATCGGGGCGTGTGCGGGTGACATTGTTGGCAACGGGCAGTGAGGTGCCTTTGGCTGTGCGCGTTGCAGAACGATTGGGGCGTGATGTTCAGGTTGTATCTGTGCCGTCGGTTGCGGATTTCCGTGCGCAAAATATGGAATATAAAAGCCGTATGTTATCCGGATTTGTCGTTGCGATAGAGGCCGCGGCCAGTGCGCCTTGGTTCGAATTTGCCGATGCAGTTGTGGGAATTGATAAATTTGGCGCGTCGGGACCAGGAGATGAAATATATTCTATGGCCGGATTTAACGTTGATGCCATTGTGCGGGATATTAAAAATCAATTAAAGTAAATGTCGGATTATGTTTTTACTTTGTCGTCGGGTGTTGAGGTGCCGGTTGTAATCACTACAAGACGTGGGTTACGTAATATTACTTTGCGGCCAAAAACACGGCCAAAACGTGAAATACATATATCAAAACCTTGGTTGGTGTCAAATGCGGCAGCGATAAAATTTTTATTAAGCAAGCAAAAGTGGGTGGATGGAATTTTTTTGAAATCCCCCGATAAAATACAGTTAAAATCGGGGCAATATATTGAGTTTCTGGGGCGGCGGGTAAAGTTGGTGCATGATGAAACCATGCGTTCAAATCGTATGGATGATGCGATGGGTGTTTTAACGATTGGTGGTGCGGCCGATATGTTTGAACGTCGTGTGCGTGACTTTGTCAAAGCGGAATTTTTGCAGGAATTAAAAGTTATGGTGCGTTCGGCACCACGTGAATTCTGGCCGCAACGTATTGCGATTCGTGATACAACCACCCGTTGGGGCAGTTGTTCAACCACCGGTACAATGTCTTTTTCGTGGCGTTTGGCGTTCGCGCCAAAAGAGGTTATGCGCTATGTTGTAATGCATGAATTGGCGCACACGCGTCATATGGATCATTCGCCGGAATTTTGGGCGACTGTGCGTGAACTGTATGGTTTTGGTGTGGAACGGGCCAAGCGTTGGTTGGCGCAAAACGGCGGTCAATTACATCAGTATTTTTAATTTGATATGCTGTATGAATTTCCGAAATTTTATATTGTTGAAGTTTGTCGGATATTGGGTTATAATGTTTGTGTTGTGGTATTTTGCCATAATGGGGTGTAGAAGCCCGTGAAACTGGTGTCGTAATTATTACGGCAGAATCTCTCCAATCGTTGGGTTGGAGGGGTGTGAATAATGTGCCGATAATGCACAGAATAAGCACACTATACCAGTTTATAGCTTCTAACCTCCAACCACTTGAATTTTTTCGGTGGTTTTTTGTTTATGGGGGTTGTATGCGCAAGATAATTTTTTCGCTTTATTTTATGATTGTGTCGGGGATTGCGTCGGCGGCCCAACAGTGTGTTGATTTTGGGGAATTAAGTACAGGATTGTATATTGCAAGTAGTGATGTAGTAGATTGGACAGTGTATAATTCGGATGTGACGGTCCAGGGTATTGGTGTGTGTGTGCAGACCATTGGAAATATGGGTGATGTTAAAGAAACTCTGAAATATGATGCTATTTTATACTGTGCTTTTTGTGATGATGATGATTTTTATAGGAGTAATAGCAATCAATATTGTTGGTGTCGTATGTTCTCGCCGGTGGCGTCCAAATGGGTGGCGTATGGTAGTTTTGGGGATGCAGAAGAATGTTTGGATAATTGTTCTGAAGAGTGCGCGGTTGCATTGATATATTCGACTGCGTTTCGTTCTGCCATGTTGGGCAGTTTTGGTGGTTGATAATGCGATGGCTTTGTGCGATTTTGTTGACGGTATATGTGTGTGGTGCCAAAGCGGCATCGTGTCCGGCGGGATATGTTATGATTGATAATCCGTATGTGACAATATCTGATACTTGTCCGTCGGGTACGATATCGGTTGGGGTGGCGGCCGCATGTGATGGAAATTCTGTGTGTTGGGTGATGGAAAAACTGCGGTCTTTGTGTGGTGCCGGAATAAGTCGTTTGCGGGTGTCAAGTGGGGTGTCTGTGCCGTTGTATTCGGATAAAGTGACGACACCGTCGTTGAATATTCGGTATAATGGTAAAATGTGCTATGCCGATTTAGAACAAGGCAGGGCAAGTAATGCCGTTAATGTAAAACACAATGGTTTGATTTATCATACGGTGGAATAGGGGTATATAACCCCTGAAAAATCAAAAAAGTTCTATCATTATATTTAGATTTTGATGTGTTGTTTTTTTATGATAAACTTAAATTTGAGTTTGGTTTGAAAAAAACAGTTAATTTTATGGATAGATATACGAAGAAAGTATTGTATTTAATTCCTGTTTTATTTTTGGCGGCTTGTTTTTGTGTTTTGTGATGGTGTGTTTGGGGTTGGGGATTGGGTTTTTCTGAATATCCCCTTGAAAAATGAAAAAAATGTTCTATCATTATATATGAAATGTGTAAAGTAAAATTTATTTTTGTCAAATTGCATCACGCCCCAGCGGGCGAGTATTAGCGTATATTTATTGTATATTAAAAAAGCGGCACTGACAATGCCAACGGTTTTCATACGAAACAATAGGAAAAAATAAAATGGATTTAAAACCAACGAAACCTTTGTCGGGATTTATAGAATTATTACCAACACAACAACGTTGCTTTGATTATTGTGCGGCACGTATGTTGGATGTGTTAAAGAAGTCGGGGTTTAATTTACTGGATTTACCGGCGATTGAACGTGCCGAAGTTTTGACAGACAAAGATAATTGGGATGAAATTGAAACACAGATGTTCTTGTTTCAAAAAGGTGATACAAAAATGGGATTGCGCTATGACGGGACGGTTGGACTGTCGCGTTATGTTGCAGGGCATTTGAATGATTTGGTGTTTCCGTTCCGCGCCAGCCAGTTTTCAAAACGCTATCGCGGTGAACGTGCACAGCGTGGTCGCTATCGTGAATTTTATCAGATGGATATGGATATAATGGGGATTAATTCACTGTCAACGAATTATGATGCAGAAATTATTTCCGTTATCCAGCGCACGTTAAATTCTGTGTCCGAATTTATTGGTGACAATGCGGTGTATGTTGGATCACGTCCGTTTTGGGATGCGTTGTTTGATTATTTGGAAATGACAGATGCGCAAAAGAAAGATGTGTTTGTCTTGATTGATAAGAAAGACAAAATGGGTGATGATGACTTTGCCGAAGGGTTACGTGATACATTGAATGATGTCGATAAAGAAAATCAAATTAAATCGGTCTTTGTTGATGGTTATGCGGGCTTTGTTAATAAATCGGAAAAGTTAGATGCCGCGATTGCGGAATTAAATGAATTCATCAAGACATTGGAATTGTTTGGTGTGAAAAATGCGTATATCGATTTGTCGATTGCGCGTGGGTTGGCATACTATACCGGATTAGTTTTTGAATTTAAGTTATTAAGTCATCCGGAATTGGGTACGGCGGCCGGTGGTGGACGCTATGCGGATTTGGCGGGTAAATTTTCCAAGACCAAAATTATCGGTGTTGGGGCCGCAATTGGTTTTTCACGTATCTTTGTCGCATTGATGGAAAATGGTGCAATTGATTTAACGCGCTTTGATTCGCCGGTTTCGGTTTCTGTATTGTGTATGGGGGCGGATAATTTGGCGTATGCGGTATCTGTCTTAAATGCGATGCGCGATGCGGGTGTTACAGCGGTTGCGTATTTAGAAGCAGATAAAAAATTCAAAAATCAAATTGAATACGCCGATAAGATAAAAGCAAAATTCAGCGTTATCATCGGTGAAGATGAAGCTAAATCGCAAATGGTGGCAATCAAAGATATGCAATCGGGAAATCAGCAGGTTGTGTCTTTGGCGGATGCGATTGAAATTGTAAAGGCGAAATAATATGATTATCGAACAGAAATTAAAAGATATTCAAACGCGTGCCGCAGATATAGAAGCCCAAATGAATTCGGGCGAGGCGACAGGGGATGAATTAACGCGTTTGTCCAAAGAATATTCCAGATTGACGGAAATTTTGCCGCTGATTAACCAATACTTTCAAACCGTGGCCGGTATTCGTGATGCCCAAGAAATGCAAAGTGATCCAGAATTGCGTGAAATTGCATCCGAGCAATTGATTGAATTAAATCACGCTTTGCCAGAAATTGAAAAAAATCTGCAAATTGCATTGTTGCCACGTGATGATGCCGATGATAATGGCGTTATTATGGAAATTCGTGCGGGTGTTGGTGGTGAAGAATCGGCACTGTTTGCGGGTGATTTGTATAATCAATATAAATCATATGCGTTGCGTCAAGGTTGGCGTGTAGAGGTCATAGAAGAAAATGCAACATCGCTGCGTGGATATAAAGAAATTGTATTCAAAATTGATGGGGCGGGTGCATATGGTCGTATGAAATTCGAATCGGGTATTCATCGTGTCCAACGTGTACCAGAAACCCAAGCCGGTGGTCGAATTCATACCAGTGCTGCATCTGTTGCTGTTATGCCCGAAGCAAAAGATATTGACGTTGTTATCGAAGATAAAGATATTCGTATCGATATTTTCCGTGCGTCGGGTGCCGGTGGACAACACGTTAATAAAACAGACAGCGCGATTCGTATTACCCATTTCCCAACCGGTATTGTTGTGACGTGTCAAAATGAACGTTCACAATTGCAAAATAAAACTGCGGCCATGGCGGTTTTGCGTTCCAAATTGTATGAAAAACAACGTATGGAACAAGAAAGTGCCAGTAACGCATCACGTAAATCAATGGTGGGTTCGGGTGATCGCAGTGAAAAAATTCGTACTTATAATTTCCCGGAACAACGTGTCACAGATCATCGTATTAAATTAACGTTGTATAAATTGGATGATATTTTGGCCGGTGGTGCAGGATTGGATGAAATGATTGATGCGTTAATCGCGGCTGATCAATTAGAGCAATTGGCAAATATGGAGTAAGCAAATGAAACGTTTGGCAACTTTGCAAACAGTGTATTCTTTGCATAAGCAGGTTTTGGGCGGTAAAATATATCCTCAATATACGGACGAGGAGGTTGCATTGCATGCTCAGGCATTGACGATTGAAAATTGTATTGCGGACTATTCACGTTTGGATACGCGTTTGAATGATATTCACAGATTTATCCGTCATGTTGATACGACCAATGCAGATGTTTATCAACAGATAATTGCTGATACGTGGCGTTGGATTTTGGATATGCGTCCACAGTTGCCGATTACGATTAAACAAAAATAAAAAAAATCCCGCGTTTTGCGGGATTTTTTTTTGGTTGTATGTGTTTAGAATACGTATTTAATGTTTATGCCGCCAATCCAACCGTTGTGTGCGCCGTCGCGACGACCGATTGTTGCAGACAGGTTCAGGTTTGATACGTTCTTTTCTAATGTAATACCGTATTCGGTATAGTTGCCAATGTTTAATTCGTTTTGTGCAACTTTGTTTATGACCGTGTTGGTGCCGTTTTCAAAGAACATAACGTGTTGAACGTTTGCGGAACCGTACCAACCGCTGCCAATGTGTTTGATTGCGCGCAACATTGGGGTGACTTGGAATATGCCAATTGCGTCGTTGCGAATCGTGTCGCCAGATGCAGATGTGTAATTATCAGAATCTATCCATGTGTATCCGATTTGCAGGTTTGGTTGGATTGTAAATGTTGAATCCAATGCAATGTCGTATGTTGCGTTTACGGCTGCGCCTGCCCACATGTTTGTGTATTCGTCTGTGCCGAATTTTGTGTTAACGGTGTTGTTTAATACGCCGCCGTTTAATGTTGTGTACAGGCCAAACTTGCCGAATTTGTTGCCGTTATAGATGCCAAAAAATCCGCCGGTTTCTTCGATTTCAAATTCGCTGTTTGTTTGTGTGGCGTCGATGTATCCTGTGTACAGGCCCCATTTGGACAGACCGCCGATAAATTCCGATTGTCCGCCCGCCGCGCCAAATGTAAATACGTCTGATTTTGAATCAATGCGGTCGAATTCGTCGAATTTTACATTGTCTTTGGTGTGACGCCAATTGGTCCACAAACTGTTTAATGTGGCGTCGGTGTTGATGCTGTCGCCGCCACTGCGTCCATATGTGCCGTCGTCATTAAATTCGCCGTATAATGGTGCGGTGCCGTAAATCGCCGCGCGTCCGTATGTTGCGTTTGGGTCTTCTTTTGGCATAGGTGCGTATTTTTGTGGGCGTTTATGTGTGTTTGTTGACATAAAGCCGGCAAAAGATTGAAATGCGTTTTGGATGACGGTCTGTTGCATTGTTGCCACATTGTGTGTGGTAACAGTGTTTGTGTATAAATGTGCAGGTGCTGCAATTGCCGATGTTGCGAAGCCCGCAATTGCGGCCGTTGTTAACAAAGTGTACAGATTTTTCATGTCCTCTCTCTTTCTTTATTAATATTGATGTGTTAATTATAGCATATTTTCCTGTTATTTAAAATAATAAAAAGCCCGATTTTGTCTAAAATCGGGCAGGGGGGTGTTTTTGGCTGTTGTTTTATCGATACAGGCCGCCGTCTATGTGTAATACTTGGCCATTTATGTATGTCGCACGACTGGATGCCAAGAAGGCGGCTAAATATGCGATTTCTTCGGGTTTGCCAAATCGGTGCATTGGAATCATTTGTTTGAATTGATTGGTGCGTTCGGCGGTTAATATTTTTGTGGCGTCTGTATCTACGATGCCGGGGGCAATGCAATTTGCGGTCAAGAATCCACGACGGCCGTATTCGGCGGCGATTGATTTTGTTGCAGATACCAATGCGCCTTTGGATGCGGCGTATGCAGACATTGATGCGTCGCCTGTTGTGCCGGCAATAGATGTTATGTTGATAATACGGCCATACTTGTTGCGCCCCATAATCGGCAGTGATAATTTGCACAGGTTGTATGGGACGGTAAAGTTTACGTGCATCATGTGTTGCATGTATGTTGGGTCGGTTTTTACGACCATTTTTCCATCCACCATACCGGCGTTATTGATTAATATGTCTATGCGGTCGCCAAATTTTTGGGTTATTGTATCGATTAGTGTTTGTTCAGCGTGTGTTGCCGTTAAATCTAATGGGATTGTAAATGGTTTTGGTGCCGCTTTGGGATTGGATGCAATTAGTTTTTCCGACAGTGTGTTTAGTTTGTCGTGGTTGCGCCCGGTCAAGACGACTTGTGCGCCTTGGGTATAAAATTCCATTGCCAAAGCACGGCCAATACCGCCTGTGGCGCCGGTTATAATTGCGATTCTATCTTTTAATCCATAATCTGTCATTGTACAAAATTCCTTTTTGTGTGTATTTATTATAGTGCGATTTTGGGGTTTGTCCAGTTTTTTATTGTTTATTAGGTAATTTTTGATAAAATGTCATTTGTTATGAAATATGAAACAGAAGAATTTATTGATAGACCGGTTGTTTTGGTCGGTTTGATGGGGGCGGGTAAGACCAGTGTAGGGCGTGCTTTGTCGCGTCGTTTGGGTATTCCGTTTGTTGATTCCGATAAAGAAATAGAGGCAGCCGCCGGATGCAGTGTGGTTGATATCTTTTCTATGTATGGGGAAGAAGAATTTAGACGGGTCGAACAACGTGTTATTGAACGTATTTTGGATACGCCACCTGCATTGAAAGTTATTTCAACGGGCGAGGGTGCGTTCATAACGCCGGCGGTTCGTGAAATGGTGTTGGACAGGGCTTTGTCCGTTTGGTTGCGGGCGGATTTGGATTTGCTGGTTCGGCGTACGGGTGCGCGTGATACGCGACCACAGTTGCTGAATGCGGACAGTCGAAAAATTCTGTCGCAATTGATTTCGGAACGTTATGAAACGTATGCGTTGGCGGATATATCTGTGGATACCAAAGATGAGAGTTTGCGTAAAACTTTGTCAAAAGTTTTGCGTGCAATAGAAGAGTATTCAAACAAACAAGACAAGGAGTAACAAATGGCAAAAAAGAGTAACATATTAAAAGAATTTAGTACTTTTGTTCAACGTGGAAATGCGATAGATATGGCGGTCGGTATCATTGTTGGTAGTGTTATGACCAGTGTTGTAAATTCTTTGGTAAAAGATGTTTTGATGCCGCCGATTGGGTTGCTGATTGGTGGTGTTGATTTTTCACAGTTGTTTGTTGCGTTGGATGGATCGGGGGCGCATTATGAAACGATTGCTGCGGCGCAGGCGGCCGGTGTTACCACGCTGAATTATGGTGTTTTTATGAATTCTGTGGTCAGTTTCTTTATCACGATGTTTGCAATATTCTTGTTTGTGCGTACGATGAATAAAATGCGCGATAAAAAGCCGGCTAATACACATGCATGTCCATATTGTACGTCCAGTATCAGTAATGCGGCGACCAAATGTCCGTTCTGTTGTTCGGATGTAGAGCCGGTAAAGACAGGCGATGTTCAAGAAAGCGACTTGAAAAAAGGTATCAAAGAAGTGACTAAATTGGCGGCCGGTGTCGCAGATGGCGCTTTGGGTAAAATTAAGAAAATTAAAAAGATTACAAAGCGTTAATCTTTGTGTTTGATAATCATTGTTAACAAGGCGAACGCTGAAACGTTCGCTTTTTTTATTGGCTTGTGCGGGGCGGATTATGTATAGTTTTGTTTTGCGGGTTGGGGTGGGTTTGTGTCGACAAGGGCGTTTGTAGGATTTAACTTGTTGCTGGCATTTATTGTGTTGCTGTGGGATTGGTGCGTATGAGAGTGGATTTGTGTCTAAGGGGGTGTTGCTGTATATGTTGTGTGATTTTTTTGTCGTGGCTAAAAGATGGCTATGGGTGGTGGCTTGTGAAGAAAAGTGGCGGAAAACCGCGGAGTGTAGCGATGCTTCAAAGGCGCATAATGTATATTATGTATAGTTTGCTGTCGTAAACGTATACATAACATAACAAAACAGAGTTCTGATGTTGTTTACTGTCGTAGACGTATACATAACATAACAGAGTTCTGATGTTATTTTCTGTCGTAAGCGTATGCATAATATAACAAATTTCTGGTGTTATTTTCTGTCGTAAGCGTATGCGTAATATAACAGAGTTCTGGCGTTGTTTACTGTCGTAAATGTATACGTAACAAAACAAATTTCTGATGTTGTTTACTGTCGTAAGCGTATGCGTAATATAACAGAGTTCTGGCGTTGTTTACTGACGCAAGCGTATGCATAATATAACAAATTTCTGGCGTTGTTTACTGTCGTAAGCGTATGCCATGTCATAACAAGTTGCTGGTGTTGTTTTTTTGTCGTGAACGTATGTATAAATGTGTGTTGTTTTGTTGCTGTGGATTTGTGTGTTGTGTAAATGTGGCGAGTTGTGGATGGTATTTGTGTGCGTGTGTGTGATGTGCTTTTGTGTTGTTTGGTGAAAACAAATGATTAAGTTTTATGTTTTATAATATGGTTTAATGTGTTTTGGTTGAAAAAATGTAAAAAATGCCCTGCTTTGGCCGTAAAAAAAGCAAAAAATGGCGGATTTCTGCGGTTTTTGGGTGTTTTTGGTGTCGGCGGGGCGTATTTTTAGTGTTTTTTGATGGGGTGGGTGGGCGTCAATGTACTTGTTTGTTAATTTGGGGCAATGCGCCCTGTCGTATGTTGATGTGTTTGATTAACAAGTGATAATAATTGTTTGATTGTGGTTGTAAAATAAAAAAACACGCCAATTGGCGTGTTTTTATCTGTGACGTTGGATTTTTGCAATTTTTTTACGATATTTTAGTGCTTCTTTTTTATGCTGTTTGGCTGTTTTATTTGCATAGTGTCCGCATACAAATAGTAATGCCCCGCCATTGCGCATCTGGTAAAGTGTGCGCTGTCTGGTGTGGGGCTTTGTTTGGTTAATGCCACCAATGTTGTAACCAATAATACAGATGCGTAACAATAAGCAATTGCGCCGGCGATGTTAGAGTGTCTGGCTTGGCGCATGATATTTGATTGCAATGTGTCATATAGTTCGATTTTTGACATTTTGTCGTTATGTCTTTGGTATGGTTTTATCAGTTTATTTGTCATCGTATTGTCCAATGGATTGAAAATGGGCGCGAACTGTGATGGTTTCCCGCCCTGCTTTTGTCGTTTTTCTTTTTAGCGAGAATTCTGTTTGTATTTGTCGCACATTGTTGCGATTTGTGTTCCCAGACGTTGTGCCGATTTGAATGTTGGGCATGTGTATGGGAATATTACTTGGTGTGTGCCTTCGTGGTCGATATAGCATTTGATTACTTTGATGCCGATTGTTGGATATACCACACCGTAATCATCGCGTATTGCGGATATGCGACATGCATGTGTGCAGCCCGTGCATGTGACGGGTGATAATGTTTCTTCGGTTTTTTTTAATTTTTCTTGTGTGAACATGGGGTGCTCCTATTTTGTGTTTTCTTTATGTTTCAGACACATTTTGCAGATTTGGGTAGCCAAGACCTGGGCTGCTTGGAATGACGTGCATGTGTGGCTAAACACGACTTCACGTTTGGTGTTGATATTCCAGTATGTTCGGATTTTTACGCCTGCGATTGTTGGATATATGACGCCATTTTCATGTGTTGCGCGCAAATGACATTTGTTTAAACAGCCGTCGCAATGCATGTCGGACATTTTGCCTTCGATTGTGCGTGCCAATCTGGATTGAGAGAAACCATTGTTTTTGTCTTTTCTTTCCCAT
Source organism: Candidatus Enterousia sp. (assembly GCA_045645725.1). GTDB lineage: Bacteria > Pseudomonadota > Alphaproteobacteria > Rs-D84 > Rs-D84 > Enterousia. Next base: position 18,139 of record JAZRJG010000014.1, read on the forward strand.
GGTTTGTATAAGACGGTGCGCATTTTGTGATGATGGTCGCACAGATCGGCAACAGATGCCGCCATTTCTGTGCCTGCTTCGTAATCTTCTGTGTCGGCGATATGTTTTGTGCCATTTGTATCAATGTATGAATAAATTGGTGTGCCGGCAATTGTGGGTACAAATACATTGTAACCTTGTTGGGCGCTTAAAGTGCAATGTTTAGGACAGCCGTCGCACACCGGTTTGAATGATGTGTTTGGTTCTTGGACTGTCGGTTTTTCCGGATCTGTTTGTGTGAACATTGTTATTCTCTTCTTATTTTGTTTTTTGTTGTTGTTTGATGCGTTCTATTTCGTTAACAATTGGCAACAACTGTTTTGCAGTTTTATTCATTTTGTGGAAATCAGAGCAACTTTTTGCAACGGCCAACAGTGCGATTGCAATCATGGTTATGCGGGTTTCGCGTGTTGTTGGTGTTGAAATTGGTGAATATGCCAATGCTGTCGATGCAGATGCCAATCCGCCTATCATTGCAAAGACAAAACTGGATATTTTGTGATACCCTGCTTTGCTTTGTAAATCGGATGCGCGTGTTGATAATTGTTCGATTGCATATTCCGGATTTAATACCGTTCCATTGTTTTCTGTCATTATAACTTTTCCTTTTTTTGTTTTTCTGTTGATTAAGTATAGACCAAAGCGGACTGTTGTCAAGTTGACTTTGTTGTATTTGTTTGTTATTATAAAAAGTATGAGATTAGATCAAGCATTGGTTCAACGGAATTTGTATTCTACACGTGCACGTGCGGTGGCTGCGATTGATGCGGGGTTGGTGACGGTTAATGGCGTGTCTGCCAAGAAACCAAGTCAGCAGGTTTCTGATACAGATGTCATTGTTGGGGGTGATTTGCCCTATTCCACCGGTCGCGGCAGTTTGAAGTTGGCGCATGCGTTACAGTATTTTGGTGTTAATCCGTCTGGGATGGCGTGTTTGGATGTTGGTGCCAGTACGGGTGGTTTTACCGAAGTTTTATTGCGTAATGGTGCGGCCCGTGTGTATGCGGTGGACGTTGGTACGAACCAATTGGTTGAAGAATTGCGCAATGATGTGCGTGTGGTTTCTTTGGAACAGACCGATATTCGTGACCTGCCCCCGCAGTCGGTGGTGGATTTGGTTGTTATTGACGTTTCGTTTATATCATTGACCAACATTGTGGATGCGGTGGTTCGTTGGGGGGCGGATACAATTATTGCGTTGATAAAACCTCAATTCGAAGTGCCCCGTGATGTGGCAGCAAAGTTTAATGGTGTAATCAGGTCGGATGAATGGCATGATTGGGCCGTAAATCAAGTTGTTGAATGTTTTGCTAAATCCGGATTTCGATTGCGTGGGGTAACCCAATCGCCAATTATGGGCGGCAGCGGAAATGTCGAATTTTTGGCGTGCTTTTCAAAAAATTAATTAAATTTAATCAAATAGTTTCTTGAATTTGTGGCGAATTGTGGCTAAAATTCGCCGGCATATTAAATAATACAATAGGATGATACAATGGCAGAAGATATCAAAAAAGTGCATGAACGTGAAGCCAAATGGCAGAAAAAATGGCAAGAATCCGGTGTGTTTACACCAAAAAATGATGGTTCGAAAACACCATTTTATATGTTGGCAGAATTTCCATTTCCGTCGGGTACGGGGTTGCATGGTGGGCATATGTTGAATTATACGGGATGTGACGTGATGGCGCGTTTCCGTCGTATGCAGGGTTTTGATGTTCTGTATCCATTGGGATTTGATTCATTGGGGATTTCTGCGGAAAACTATGCGACAAAAATCGGGCGTCATCCATCGGTTGTTGTTCGTGAATTGGCAGAAAAATTTACAAAAAATATGTTGGATATGGGGTGGTCTATTGATTTAAATGCCCAAGTTGCAACGTCGGATCCGGAATTTATTAAATGGACCCAATGGATGTTCATTCAATTCTTTAATGCGGGATTGGCGTATAAATCTATGTTGCCAATGAATTGGTGTCCAAAATGCCGTACCACATTGACCAACGAAGAATTAGAAGATGGAAAATGTAATCGTTGTCATGGTGAAGTGGAAGTGCGTGAAAAAATGCAATGGAATTTGGCGATTACTAAATATGCGGATAAATTGCTGGATGGGTTGAATTTGGTTGATTATCCCGAAAAAGTAAAACGTGATCAGATTAACTGGATTGGGCGTTCAACCGGTGCAGACGTGGACTTTATGGTTGGTGATGATAAAATGACCGTTTATACGACACGTGTCGATACTATATTTGGTGTCACGTTCTGTGCCATTGCGCCGGAACATAAATTGTTGGCCAAATGGTTGGATGAAGGCAAGATTACAAATGCCGATGCGGTGCGTGAATATATTAAACAGTCGGCCGCAAAATCAGAATTTGACAGAACAGACGCGACCAAAGAAAAAACGGGTGTGAAATTAGAAGGTATTATGGCGAAAAATCCATATACAGAAACAGAAATTCCGGTTTTTGTTGCGGACTATGTTTTGGTTAATTATGCACATGGTACGATTATGGCGGTGCCGGCCCATGACGAACGTGACTGGGACTTTGCCAAGAAATTTAATTTGGATGTAATACCGGTCTTGGCGGGTGGCGAAGCCGATAAAGTATGGGTTGGTGATGGCGAGCATATCAATTCTGACTTCTTGAACGGTATGGGCAAAGCAGATGCGATTGCCGCTGCAATCAAGGTTGGAGAAGAACGTGATTTTGCGCGACCAAAAGTTCGCTATCGTATGGGCGATTGGGGATTTTCGCGTCAAATGTATTGGGGTGAACCTATTCCGTTGGTGTATTGTGAAAAATGTGGATGGGTGCCTGTGCCAGAATCTGAATTGCCATTAATGCAACCACACATGGAAGATTTCAGACCAACCGAAGATGGGGAATCGCCATTGGCACGTGCAACAGATTGGGTTAATACAACATGTCCACATTGTGGTGCGGTGGCAAAACGTGAAACCGATACTATGCCACAATGGGCGGGTTCATCTTGGTATTATCTGAGATACTTAGACCCACGTAATAACGATGCGTTTTGTTCGGCCGAACAAATGGCAAAGTGGATGCCGGTTGGGCATTATAATGGTGGCAATGAACACAATACACGTCACTTGATTTATTCGCGTTTTTGGCATCGTGCTTTGTTTGATTTGGGGCATGTTAATACGCCGGAACCATATCATAAACGTACGACCAATGGTTTGCTGATGGGAACCGATGGTAAAAAAATGTCGAAATCTGCCGGTAATGGTTTCCAAGTTGATGAAAAATTGGCCGAAGTTGGTGCGGATGCGGCGCGTACGACGGTGTTGTCTTTGGGGCCATGGGATTCCAATGTAAATTGGTCCGAAGGTGCATTGGCCGGTGTTCAACGTTTCTTGAAACGTGTTGAAGGTTTGGCGGACAATTTGACCGATGACGCAATGACGGCAGACCAAGAACGTTTGGTGCATCGTTTGATTGCCGATATGACAGAGCGTTTGGATGGTATGAAGTACAATACGGCAATTTCCGCAATGATGGAATTTATTAATGCGTTTGCGGGTTCTATGCCCCGCCCTGCGTATGAAGTATTGTTACAGATGTTAAATCCATTTGCGCCGCATTTGACCGAAGAAATGTGGGAAAAAATGGGTCATGCGGATATGTTGGTATTTCAGCCATGGCCGACATTTGATGCCGCAAAATTGGTCGAAACCGAAAAAACAATTGTTGTATCTGTGAACGGTAAACGTGCGGCGGATTTTGTTGTGCCGGCCGATGCGGATGAAGAAGCAATTGTCGCGGCGGCCAAAACGGCGGCGGCCCACAGATTGGATGGGGCGACGATTGTGAAAACGATTGTTGTACCAAATAAATTGGTTAACTTTGTTATCAAGAAATAACCAAGGTTCAAATATAAAGCCCCGCATTTTGCGGGGTGTTTTTTTAAATTGTGTTGGTTGGTTTTCTTTATTCCATACCTTCGGGTGGTGTGCATGCATTTTGGTCGCCTGGGGGGCAAACCTGATTTTTTGAGTCGGGTACGACGGCTTCCCATTCGCCAGCGGCATTCGGTATTGTTGCGACGCATTTTACGGATGTGCCATTGTTGCTGCGGCGGCCACCGTTTTCCCAACACAGACATGCGCCCCAAGATTGGGTGTCGACGCTGTCGCTGTATGTTGCGGGACACATATTTTCGTTTGTTTTTGTTGAGTCGTTTTCGTCTGTTTGGATGTTGTAACCTTCGAGTGATGAGCCCGAATATTGACAGAAAGCGTCGGATTTATAGGTGCCGATTTTAATCCACGGGTATTCAACAAAGCGACCAGATAAATTGGTGCATTGTGTGGTTAAGATGGACAGAATCTGATTATAAACTTCGGTTGCGACGCCAACGGGACGTAAATTGCGGTGGTACAACTCTGTTTCGTCTGCGTTCAACGTGCCGTATTTCTTTTGTGTGCCTGTTTCGTTGTCAACGGTGAATGTCAGGTCGTTTATTTTGACGTCGATGTATGCAGAATCAAATCCGCCAAATGCCTGTTCAATCATATCAGGGTCGCTGCATGCGTCAATGTTTTGTAATTGTCGGGCGCATTCTGATTTGATTGCACGGCCATTGGTGTAATCATACAATGTAAACCAATCTGGGGCGGCGCCCGCTGTGAACAAGCCGCTGTATGGATAATAGAAATTTTCATGGTTGGTGCCACCGTATTTGTCAAAGCACTGTTTAACGACCGCACGACATGCCGTCAATGTGTCGGTGTCTTGGATTTTGTCCATGTATGCTTGGATTATATTATCGTCAAACATATTGTTGCATGATTGGACATAATCGGCGCACATTTGGGCGTTTAATGCCAGTGCGTCTGGTTGCAGAACGACGGTTGCGTCGCCGGTTAATTCCGCCATCGCGGACGTTATTGCGTTGTCATTGTTTATATAGCACGAAGAAACAAAGTCAAAGCAACCTTGTTTAATTTCTTGGACTTTGTCTTTTTGGGCATAGTATATATCCAGCATTGCTTTGTCCAAATATTCGGCCCATACGATGTCCGCATTTTCGACACATGTGTCCAATGCGTCCGCTGCAAATTTTTTGACCCGGTTTTCAAAGTGTTGGACAAAAGCGCGGTTGGCGGCATTTTGTGCCAATTTTTGGTCGGCGGCTTCTATGCCGGTTTGGAATTTCAGCATTTCTTCCAGTTTATAGAAATCTTTGACGCCGGCAATAGGTGCGCCGGTTGAAATATCAATGTATTTGCCGTCGTCTAAGCATTTATGATAATTTTTTCCACATACTTGTTCGCTGACAATTGCGGATTCGACGGCGTTGATGCATGTGGTTATGTCGGACGAATTGTGTTTTTTGCGATTTTCAATGCGTGCCAAATCCAACATTGCGCCGCCTTCGCGGATAGATGCTTTCATGTCTTTGCGGCTGTTTTCAAATGCGGTTGCGACGGTGTTACAGTCCTGCTCTATCGCCATAAGGTATGCGGTTACGGCACGTTGCAGGGATGCGTCGTTACAATCGGTGGCGACCGCTTTGCGGCATTGTGGATATACGGCGGAATACAGGGCTTGACCATTGTATGTGCCGATAATTTGACCGGCGTCTGCCGTTCCAAATGCGTTTGCAGTGTCGAAAGATATTTTTACACTGTTTAATTCGGAATATTTGCCGTCGACGTGACTGTCGGCACCACGTATAGAGTTCATAATGGCTTGTAATAGCGCTTTGGATGCAGATGTGTCTTTGGTTAATGCGGCTTCGCCTTCGGATGCATTGACCATTGCGCCGGCTTGGGCGGCGGACATTCCGACGACGTCCAGGTTATCTGAAAATGTGGTTAATTTGTCGCCCGCGTTTTGGATTGTGTTGCGCGTGTCCATTAAATCGTATACGCGATCACTGCAAGAACAGCGACGATAATCGTCGCTTTTTAATGTGCAAAATTGGTCCATGCATGTGAAGTATGTGTTTTTGCACTTTTCGTATTCGGCACCTGTTTGGGTTTGTGACATATCAAAGCCGGTGTTCGTTGTGGCGCGTGCAGTTATGCGTTTTTGTGTTGTGTTATGCGTTTGGGCCGGTGTTCTTGCAATTGTTCGTTGGGCGGTACGCGCGATGGCGGGCGCGGCCGGTTGACGTTGTGTTGCGTTGCGTGTGGTGGAATAAATTCTGCCTTGGGGTGATGTAGACGAGTTGTTTTTTGATGCGCGAGATACCGTCATGCCATCCCGAACAGCGCCGTTCGCGACCCCCATGCACGTTAATACGTTTGCTGCAAAAATCAGAATTTTCTTCATCTCTGGTTGAAATGATATCAAATTTGGGCTTTTTTACGCAAGTGAATAATGTGGTAATAGCAATATTTTTACATGAACACTATTTTGTGGATTGTGCAGTTTTACATACTGACGCATAAACAAAAAAACACCCCTGTGGGGTCTTTTATGTTTATGGTGGATGTGATTGGACTCCCTCGCGCGGTGTATGCCGGCTGTGGGGCATTCGTTAACACTCGAACTGCGCGTGGCTTGTTCTCGTTTACTCATTGTCGAACTGGCAATCTGTGGATTGCATGGTTCGTGTCCGGGTATCACATACTGACGCATAAACAAAAAACACCCCTGTGGGGTCTTTTATGTTTATGGTGGATGTGATTGGACTCGAACCAACGACCTCTTCGATGTGAACGAAGCGCTCTAACCAACTGAGCTACACATCCGTATAAAAAAATCGCCATTGTGGCGAGTATTGGTGGGGATAGTGGGACTTGAACCCACACGGTCGCAATGACCAAAGGATTTTAAGTCCTCAGCGTCTACCATTCCGCCATATCCCCGAAGACCATGTATATAAAAATTTGGTGGAGCTGATGGGACTCAAACCCACGACCTCTACGATGCGAACGTAGCGCTCTATCAACTGAGCTACAACCCCAAAACTCTGGTGGGCGTAAGAAGACTCGAACTTCCAAGGTATTGCTACCACTAGTACCTGAAACTAGCGCGTCTACCAATTCCGCCATACGCCCGAAAACCTATGGTTGCCCACAAAGCGAATGAATAATAACGTAATTTTCATATCTTTGCAACAAGAAAAATCATAAAATCACGCATTTGTGAATAAAAAACACCCCACTGTTTTTGTGGGGTGGATTTTATATCGGTAATATAATGCGTACGCGCAGTCCGCCCATGTCGCTGTCTTCCAAGAATATTTGGCCACCATGGTTTTCGATTGCGGTTTGGGCGATTGACAATCCCAATCCGGTGCCACCCGTATTTGTGCCGCGCGCATCGTCCAGACGTACAAATGGGCGCATCGCATCGCGTTTGCGGTTGTCGGGGATTCCAATGCCGTCGTCTTCTATTGTTATAGTAACAGAATCTGGGGCGTCCGTTTCGGTTATGCGGATTGCGCTTTTTGCATATCGGGCCGCGTTTTCAATTATGTTGCTGAATGCGCGTGCCAATGCCATCGGGCGTGCATAGAATTGGGTTGGGTTTTCCGGAAAGTCCGTAATGATTTCTTTTGTGCCGGCTGCGTCGCGGGCAATGCGAATCAGCATTGGGGGTAATTCGGTCGCCTGCTCTATTTCCGGCGTTTCGCCACGTGCAAACGCCAGATATCCGTTTACCATTTCTGTCATACGGTCTATGTCACGGATTAAGTTTTCGGGTGTGGCGGTTTCGGTTTCAACGGCCAAGCGCATACGTGCCAGAGGTGTTTTTAAATCGTGGCTGACCGCGTTTAACATATCTGTTCGTGTGCGATTGTATCTGTCCAGACGTTGTTTCATGGTTATCATGGATGCGGCGGCTTCGCGGATTTCTTTTGAACCTGTGGGGGTAAACCCGGGGGCGTCCAATCCGCGTCCGAATCGGCCGGCCGCGTTTGCGATGCGCCGTATGCTGCGGGTGTGCATGATGATAAATGGCGCAATTAATATCGATACAATCAATATTGAACCGATTAACCATATGATAAATACTTCGGTACTGGTTGAATATATGCGGTATAAAGATGAACCAAAGGTTGTAATTTGGTTGTTGTTGGTTGGTACGTCAATAAATACCAATCTTTGGGCTTTGTCCATGTATATGTCTGCCGGACGTTTCAAGCGTTTGGACAATTCGTATGCCAGTTTGCCCGTTTCGTGTGCCGAATTGTCATTATGTTTTGGGCGATTCAGGTTTTCATGGAAAGTTACATTAATGCCAATGTCACGTGCCATCTTTTTTGTGGATTCGATATCACCTTCGTCAATGAAATTCATCATAGTTGTGATTTCGCCCGCCAAACTGCGTGCCATGGTGTCGTGTACGCGTGACCAGTGGTTGCCAAAGAATGCGTTTGCGACGATTACTTGGGCGATAATTAATGGAATTAATATCATCAAGATTGTGCGCCATAAGAAAGTACGTGGTATTAATCTCATTGTTAACCTTTTTGTGTTGTGGGTGTGGCGGATAAATCGACTAATTTATATCCACAACCACGGATTGTTATTATGTCTAAGTGCGATAGTACCAAATTTAATTTGCTGCGCAAGCGTTTTGCAACCATTGGTGATGCAGGCACGGTGTTCCCAATTGGATGTGTCAGATGGGTCAGCAATCGTTTCTCTTCGCCCGATAATGGCAATGGGTGTGTGCCAGATGCGTTGGTTGTAAAGAATTCTTGGTTGGAAAATTTTAAACCCGTTGGCATTTGGGTGTCGGTATTTTTAGTATTGGCGGTCATGTTGTTTATGCGCAATATTAATTCGCGAATTTGAAACGGTTTGGTCAAATAATCGTTTGCCCCACCAGACAGGCCGTCAATCGCATTCGCCGATCCCGACATAGCCGTTAACATAATCGTTGGTGTTGTGTCCCCAGATGAACGTAGTTGTTTTAAGAAAGTCAATCCGTCTGTGCCGGTCATCATGCGGTCTAATACAATTGCGTTAACCGATATGCGTTGTAATATGTCTGATGCGTTTTCGGCAGAATTCGCGGTCAAGACGTAAAAACCTTCTTTGCGCAGGCCTTGGGCCAGTGTGTCGCGCAATATGTCGTCGTCGTCAATGATTAAAATGGTTTTGTTCATTGTTTTTCTAATGGTTCAACCGCGTATTCGCCGGGGGCAATTGCGTGCATGTTGCCATTTACGCCATCTTCTAATGCGGCGTGGCCCATTTTTACACGTTGTTGCATACCGCCGGGGGCAAATTCGGTTTTGAATAATGCGTATCCTGTGCCGCCACCGGTTGTTGGTCCCTGCATCCCCAAAGAGTAGTAACCGCCCAAAATGCCATAGTCCAAATCAATGTAGTCAATGCTGACCATTAATGATATGTTGCTGAAACCGTCGCTGGTCATATTGCATGCGAATTCGCGGTTTGATAGTGTGGCTTGGGAATTTACGGGTACAACGATGTCCATAATGGTTGGTTCGCATACACGATTGATACCGTTTACCAAGAATTCATATGTCATACCAACCGTTGCTTTTGAAAGGCCGGTTGATACATATACTTGGGAAATAGTCGCTTTTGGAATTTTTGCCATTGCGTTTGCGATACCGCTGCGGACCGGAAATGAAATACCCGATTGCAGACAGTCGCGTGAAAATGGGTCTGCTTCACAGATATATACGCGCGAATAGTCATTTTGCATGAACATGTTGGCCAAACTGTTGAATAAGAACGTGCGTGTTATACGGTCGTTCAGTTTTGTGCAACCAAAATTACGGCATATAACCATTGGTCTGTCTGCGAATTTTACGCCCGGGTGCATTTGGGATTCTATGTGACGGGCGTCCATAATGTTTTGGTCATAGTTCAAACTGTCCGCGCGTTGCATAAATTCGCTTTCTGGGATAAAGTTCGGATCGTCGGGATATGCATAGTACGATTGTACAGGTGTCTCTGTATAAATCGTTTGAAAATCGTCATATACCGCCGTGTTCGCGTTGGCCGTAAATCCACAGCAGACAAGCATTGCAGACGTTAAAAATAATCTTCGCATTATGTGACCTTTGGTTCTCTCGTGGTGAATAATAGAACATTTTAGATAATTGTGTCAAAACAAAAATATTTTTATTGAAATTTGGGTTTGCTTTGTTCTAATCTGGGGATGAAGTTATAATATATAAGGAAGGTTGGAATATGGTTGATATTATTATTTCGGGTGAAGCGGGGAAATTGCATGCGGTTTATCATAAATCCGCACAAGAGGCCGCGCCTTTGGCGGTGATTTTGTCGGGCAACCCCAGACAGAAGTATCATATGAACGATCGTGTGTCGTATGCGATGTTTCGCGCATTTATGGATATTGGTTTTTCTGTGGTGCGATTTAATTACCGCGGTGTTGGCGATTCCGAAGGTGTGATTGGGACAACGACGGATAATATGTTGGATATTGCGACCGTAATAGATTGGATTCAAAATCATAATGAAGACAGTGATAAAATTTGGTTGGCGGGTCATCAATTGGGGGCGTGGTATGTTTTGCAGGCGATGATGCGTCGTCCCGAAGTTTCTGGATTTGCGCTGGTGTCGCCGGATACAACGGTTTCTGACTTTGCGTTTTTGTCGCCGCGTCCAAATCGTGGTTTGTTGTTGCAGGGGGCGGCCGAAGGTGATGAAACACGTGCGTTCGCAACACATTTAACACAAATGTTGAAAAAACAGGCCCAGATTGATTTGGAAACAATTCGTGTCAAAGGTGCGGATGCGGGTTATTCGCAACCTGCGGATTTGCGCCAAATGTATAATGACTTAAAGGCCTATGTGGGTCGTGAAAACGAAGAAGATAAGTTGTTGTAATATGACAAATGGCGAAAGATTTTTAGATGCAAATGTGCCAGATGAATTTGGGGCAACAATTCGTCCGCGTATTTTGATGGACTTTATCGGGCATGACAGTTTGAAACAGAATTTGTCTGTGTTCGTGTCGGGGGCGAAAAATCGTGGCGAGGCAATGGATCACGTGTTGCTGTATGGGCCACCGGGGTTGGGTAAAACAACGTTGGCGCATATTGTGGCAAATGAATTGGGTACAAATTTCCGTGCAACATCGGCACCTATGTTAACCAAGCAAGGTGATTTGGCGGCGATATTGACTTCTTTGGAACCCATGGATGTATTGTTTATTGATGAAATACACAGATTGCCAACCGCCATAGAAGAAGTCCTGTATTCGGCAATGGAAGATTTTAAGTTGGATATTATGTTGGGTGAAGGCCCCAGCGCAAAAAGTGTGCGAATTGACCTGCCCCCGTTTACATTGGTTGGGGCAACGACGCGTACGGGACTGTTGTCCAATCCATTACGTGACAGATTTGGTATTGATTTGCGATTGACTTTTTATGGTCCCGAAGATTTGGCCAAGATTATTATGCGCAGTGCAAATATTTTGGGGACACCGATTGATGCCGAAGGTGCGTTGATGTTGGCGCGGTCGGCGCGTGGTACACCACGTATTGCAAACAGGTTGTTAAAACGTGCGCGTGACTTTGCGGCGGCACTGGGTGGTGGTCAGATAACGGCTGATACGATTAAAACGACGTTGTTTCAATTGCATATTGATGGGTCGGGGTTGGATGAAATTGATCGCGAATATATGAATACAATTATTAAATTCTATGCGGGGGGGCCGGTTGGAATTGAAAACTTGGCGGCGGCATTATCCGAGCCGGCCGATACCATCGAAGATGTTATTGAACCATATTTGATGCAGTTGGGCTTTGTTCAACGTACGCCACGTGGTCGTATTATTACAGATGCCGGCTATGCGCATTTGGGGTTGGAAAAATGATAAAGGGTTTTGGGACACCAGGGGTGGTGATTAGTTTGGCAAGATTATGTGTGCCCTATCCCACCGATGTAAAGGAAGGCGTTGTGTTTTGTGAAGCAAAACAAATACCTTTTGTTGGTGTGCTGTATGAATTGGCGGAAAGCCGTCCCGTCGTAGATGATAAGCAAAGATTTGCGGATTTTTATGCGATTGTGTCTGATGTTTATGGTATGCGGTTTGATGGGCCACTACCGTCGGTGCGGCCGTTGGTTAAATGGTTGGATTATGCGAATGCTGTACCTATGTCATGTACAGATGATGTGCGCAGTGCATTGGGTAAATCGGGGGTTTTGATTTGTCGTAATCCCGATGAACAACGGTTTTTAACCCATATTTATCTGAATATTATGAATTCTGTGAATAAAAAACCTTTGGTTAATTATGGTGGTTTGGTGCCGGAATGCTTTGGTGTCGGGATGAAAAGTGTGGCAACACAGGCGTTGGTACAAAAATGGGCGTATCCCAATAGGCAGAAATAAGATGCAGGCAGTTGTGGATTTCTTTCAAATTGCAGAACGTTTGGAATGCGAGTATCGTTTGACGCGTATGTCGGATGGGCAAAATCAGTCCGTGGCGTCTCATTCGTGGAATATGGCGATGATGGCGATGGTGTTGCGGCCGTATTTGGTGACGGAAGTTGATATGGTGCGTGTATATCAAATGTGTTTGTTGCATGATTTGCCAGAGGCGATTGCGCACGATATTCCTTTGCATGAGCAGACCGATGCCGTTCGGGCCCAAAAGCATGTGCAAGAAATGGCGGCGATAAATCAGATTTTGTCGTTGTTGGAAAAAAATGATGATGTACGTGCCTGCTTTGATGAGTATGAAGCGCGCAACAGTCCAGAGGCGCGATTGGTTAAAGCATTGGATGTTTTGGATACAGGGGTTCAGCATATGTGCGCAAAAGATTTGTCGTATGTTGGTGTGTATAACAATAACTTTTATTGGAAAATGTTTTTTAGTGATGACTTTATTCGTTTTTTTGATTTTGAACCGGCTTTGCGTGATGTGATGTGTGAAATACGTCGACGTGTTGCGAACAGAATGAAAAATGAATTGGGAATTGATGTACAAAGGGATATAAAATGAAAATGCATATATTTCCGTTTACCGTTGCCTATGCCGATACAGATGCCGAAGGTATTGTGTATCATGCCAGATATTTGGAAATCGCCGAACGTGCGCGTATGAATTGGTTGCGTGGACGATTGAATGTTGGTGATGATATTGGCTTTGTTGTGCGTGAATTAAATATCAAGTATATTCAACCGTTACGTGTGGCCGATGATTTCGTTGTTGAAACCCAAATGACAGATGTTGGGGCGGCGGTTGTAAAAATTGAACAAAAATTCGTGAAAGATGGAAATATTTATGCTATAATTGAAATTAGGGTCGCTTATTTGGGTGGGGATATGCGCCCAAAGCGAATTCCACAAGAATTTATTGATGACTTGGTATAGGTCGCTTTAATAAAAGGAAGGAAGAAATGGAAAATAATTTTTCAATTTTAAGCTTGTTTACCAGTGATTGGATGACTGTGTTTTGTTCGGTTGTGTTGGTTGGGTTCAGTGTGATGTCATGGGCAATTATTATTGAAAAGATTCGCCTGTGGCGCGCGTTCAAACGTTCGCCGGTTAAAATAAAGCCAACCGATAATATGGATACGATTGCGGATAAATTAATTCGTCCGTATGATAAAAATTTGTGGTTTTTATCTATGGTTGCGTATATATCGCCGTTTATCGGTTTGTTTGGAACCGTTTGGGGGGTTATGGATTCTTTTGCGGCAATTGGTGTAAATCAATCGGTCAGTATTGGTGTAATTGCCCCGGGTTTGGCGGTGGCGTTGGGTACAACTGCGCTGGGGTTGATTGCGGCGGTGCCGGCGGCGATTGCGCATCAATTCTTTGCCAAAAAATCTGATGAACTGTACGACAGATTAAATGAAGTTCGTTGTGAATTAAAGTGTAAACAGCAATAATAAAGGGTTGATGCTATGTCCAGAATTCGACGCAGACAATCCGATGGCGGGATTCAATTGACGCCTATGATTGATGTTATGACTGTGTTATTGGCGGTGTTTATGGTTACCACGCCGATGATGACAACAGGTATTGATTTAGAATTGCCCCGTGCGGGGGCGTCCGCTATGACCGGAAATGACCATGCGATTCAAATTGGTGTTGATGCGCGTGGACGGTATTTTTTGTCTGAAATGGAATTGCCCCGTGATGAAGTTGTAAAACGCGCAATCGCAATGCGTGGCGAAAATCCAAATTTAACTATTATGATCAGTGGTGATACACATACCGATTATGGTGCGGTTATGGGGATGATGGGGGCATTGAAAGATGCCGGTTTCCAGAAAGTTGGATTACGTACTCGGCCAGAATAAACTATGTGCAAATTAGACAGATTTTCGTCGGAAAACTTATTGATGTCCATTTGTGGACACTTGGTTTTGGTAGCAATAATAGTGACGTCGGTTGCTGTTGTGCTTAATCGTGCAATGATGGTTGCGCCGGACAGAATTCAAATTATGGAAATCGATTTGAACCAAGTTGTCGTGTCGGGCGAAGAAACCAAGTTGTATAATGTTGGTCAAGTCGCAGAACAAAAAGAAGAAGAACAGAAAACTGTGCCGGATTCAAAGCCGGATGCAAAACCCGATGCAGATTCAGAAGAAGTTGAAGAAATCAAAATAGAAACGCCAACTTTGATAGAGGAAAAAAAGCCAGAGCCAGAAGAAGTGGTCGAAGAGAAAAAAGAAGAAAAAAAGCCAGAAGAGAAAAAGACCGAAGCGTCTAAACCGGTTGAACCCGCGCCTGCACCAAAGAAAAAGAAGGTTGTACGTGTAAATCGTGAAGTTTTGTCTTTAGATCGTACATTGACGGTGTCGGTTGTTGATGCGTTGCGTGTTGCAATGACGCGTTGTTGGGTAATTGATTCAAAGCGGCCAGATATTTCCGATATTCGCGCGGTTGCGCATTTGACGATGCGTAAAAATGGAACGGTGCGTGATGTGTGGTTTGAATCGGCCGCACGTGCAGAAACAGATCCGGCATTTGCGTATGTTTTGGATACAATTCGCGCGGCGATTGATCGGTGTCAGCCATTGCGTATGTTACCCGCAAATGAATTTTCAAAGTGGGAAAAAATCCAATTAACCTTTTATCCAACCCAAGGTAAAGTTATGTAAATAAAAAACATGCGCCCGTGGGCGCATGTTTTGTAGACAGGCATATAAGCCGGGTTCTGTGCTGCCATAATTCAGTGTGTTTTGCATACCATATTATGGTAGTGAACATGATTAATCTGCATACTGCATTACTGCGGTATGTCAAGCCCTCTACCCGCCCCCATGTGGGACACATATCGGGGGCCTATTTGAGGTTGCTGCACGTAGAGATTGCCCGTTTCACTCGAATTTAATCGTTTCGTCACTGTTGCTCTGATCGTCGGGTCGCCCCGCCCGGTATATTAGCCGGTACGTTGTCCCATGCAGCCCGGACTTTCCTCAGGATACAAAAATATCCCGCCATGTCCCGCCTGTCGTACGGTGGTTGATTTTAACATTGATTAAATAAATTTCAATGTGTTTTTTATTCCAATATGTGGTCGCCTTTTTCGCGGGCGACCGCCGCATATACGCCTGTGTACCCGCGCACATATTTATTTGTTTATCCAGCCCGTGTTTGCGCAGGTACTTTGCCGTTGTTTTGTCGTGCCATAATGCAACACGTTCAAACGTTTAGATTAATTTTTTTAGATTGGGTAAATAAAATTCTTCAAATTTTCTGCCCATGTGTTTCAAACTGTTCAAATCTTGGCGTGGAATTTGAAACAGCATTGTGCAAAATGTGATATCTTTGCGTTTCTTGTCGTATGTAATGGGCGTAAATAAATACCCCCTGATATGGGGGATTGTAATAGACGTATAGGAATAAAATCAAGATTGTTTTTTTTCGCCCATATGTTTGGCGGATGTTAATGCGTGACGCAGGGCTTGTTCAGCGATTTGACGGATTTTTGGGGCAAATGTGCGCATGTTCATGGTGTCTGCGACCGTGTTGCCAAACAGACGCGCAATATATTCAATTTGTGTTGGTGCGACGATGTAAATGTCGCTGGTTATAGATTGTGGTGTTAATTTTTGTATTGGTTCGCGCATGTTGTTTCCCCTCTCCGCCGTGTTAATTACGTATAATTTATAAAAAAATGTTTTTTTACACTTGTTAATTTGTGCTTTCTTTATTATATCATAAAGTATCTTGACCGCAAGTTACAAAATTGCTATATATTGCGTGATAAAAAAGTAAGGAAAGACAAATGATTAAAAAAATGATTGGTAAATTGCTGGGCTCTGCAAACGACAGATTGGTAAAGGCATATGATAAAAACGTTTCTGTAATTAATGATTTAGAACCGAAATATCATGCAATGACAGATGAAGAATTGCGGTCTCAGACCAATGTTTTGCGTGCGCGTTTGGCGGCGGGTGAAAAAGAAAAAGATATTTTGCCAGATGCATTTGCATTGGTGCGTGAAGCGTCTGTGCGTACGATTGGGTTGCGTCACTTTAATGTTCAGATGATTGGCGGTATGGTTTTGACCAATGGACAAATAGCAGAAATGAAAACCGGTGAAGGTAAAACATTGGTTGCGACGTTGGCAATGTATTTAAAGGCCTTGCATGGCAAAGGTGCACATTTGATTACGGTCAATGACTACTTGGCATCACGTGACGCATCCTGGATGGGTGAGATTTATAGATTTTTGGGTATGACCGTCGGTATCATTCAACATGATATGACCGATGAAGAAAGACGTGCGGCATATGCATGTGATATTACATATGTTACAAATTCTGAATTGGGATTTGATTATTTGCGTGATAATATGAAGTTTTCCAAAGCTCAACAGGTTTTACGTCCGTTTTTCTATGCAATTGTTGACGAAGTAGACAGTATTTTAATTGACGAAGCGCGTACGCCATTGATTATTTCTGGGCCGGCCGAAGATACCAGTGAATTGTACAACAAAGTTGATGCGGTTGTGGCCCAATTTGGCGAAGGTGATTTCAAAAAAGATGAAAAAGATCGTCATGTAACTTTGACCGAAGCCGGCGCCGATACCGCCACGCGTTTGTTAAAAGAAGCGGGTTTGTTAATTGGTGAAAATTTATATGCATCGGAAAATGCGCCGTTGGTTATGCATATTCAACAATCTTTGTTGGCGCACCATTTGTATCAGAAAAATGTGAATTATGTTGTGCGTAATGGTGAAATTCTGATTGTTGATGAATTTACAGGTCGTGTTATGAGTGGACGACGCTTTGGTAAAGGTTTGCACCAAGCGATTGAAGCCAAAGAACACGTTCAGGTCCAGCCAGAAAATCAGACAGTGTCCAGTATTTCATATCAAAATCTGTTCAGATTGTATCCCGTTTTGTCTGGTATGACGGGTACCGCGATGACCGAAGCCGCAGAATTTGAAGAAATTTATAAATTGCGTGTGGTTTCTATCCCAACAAATCGTCCGGTTGCGCGTGTTGATCATCATGACGAAATTTATCGCAATAAAGAAGAAAAATATGAAGCGATTTTGAAACAGATTTCCGATTGTATTGCGCGTAAACAGCCGGTTTTGGTTGGTACGGTTTCTATTGAAAAATCCGAAGAATTGGCCGCGATTGTGCGTGCCAAATTGGGAATTAATCCTGCGGTGTTGAACGCAAAACATCACGAATCCGAAGCGAAAATCGTGGCCCAAGCCGGTGCGCCGGGGGCGGCTACGATTGCAACGAATATGGCGGGTCGTGGTACCGATATTAAATTGGGTGGTAATGCCGAAGAATTGATTGCCACTTTGGATGTAAATGACCCAGAATTTGAATCAAAAAAGCAGGAAATTTATGCCACGATAGAGGCAAATAAAAAATTGGTTCTGGACGTTGGTGGTTTGTATGTTATTGGTACAGAACGTCATGAATCGCGTCGTATTGATAACCAATTGCGTGGTCGTTCGGGCCGTCAAGGTGATCCGGGTGATTCTAAATTCTTTTTGGCGTTGGATGACGATTTGATGCGTATTTTTGGTGCTGCGCGTTTACAGGGGATGTTGACTACTTTGGGGTTGAAAACCGGTGAAGCAATTACGCACCCATGGATTACAAAGGCATTGGAGAAAGCGCAAAAACGCGTAGAAGCACGCTATTTTGAAGCACGTAAAGAATTGTTGAAATATGATGACGTCGCCAATGAACAACGTTGCGTGATTTATAAGCAACGCGATGATTTGATGGTGTCGGAAGATTTGGCGCCTTTGGCCAAAGAAATGATTGGGGATGTTGTTGAATTGGTTTGTGAAAACAATATGCCCGAAAAAGCAATGCCCGCCGATTGGAATATTGCCGGAATTCGTAATGCTATGTTGCGTCTGTTTGCGTTGGATATTACGGATATTGAAAAATGGAAAACAGATGAACAGATTACAGAACGTAAAGCGTACGAGATTTTGGTTAATTTGGCGACACGTCGTTATGAACAACAGTACGCCAAATACGGTCCGGAATTAATGCAAATGGCGTCGCGTCAGATGATGTTGGGTGCATTGGATGCGGTTTGGAAAAAACATCTGCAACAGATGGATTATCTGCAAAGCGCGATTGGTTTGCGTGGATATGCGCAAAAGAATCCTTTGTACGAATATAAACGTGAAGCGTTGGATTTGTTTAAGAATACGGTTAATAACTTTAAGATTTTGTCTATATCGTATATCTGCCGTATGGAATTAACGCGTGAAGATGTGGCCGCGACCGAAGCCGAACGCGCAAAGCATGATGCGGGATTAAATGCTGCGACATCGGATTCACGTCGTAATGCGCCATGTCCGTGTGGTTCGGGACAAAAATATAAGCATTGCTGTGGCAAACTGCACTAAATAAAACGGGGTTATAACCCCGTTTTTTATTACAGGAATTTTTGCGTTTTTTATAAATTATGTGGTTGCTCTGATGTTCTTTTTTTTGCTATGGTGCGGACATGGACAGCAAGTTTATACATCTTCGTGTGCATTCCCGTTTTTCGGTTGGTGCCAGTACTTTGACAATCAAGCAGATTCCAAAGTTGTGCGCAGCGGCGGAAATGTTTGGGTGTGCGTTAACAGACACTAATTTAATGTCGGGTTGTGCCGAATTTTCGGACGTTATGCCGTCGAATAAACTGCAGCCAATTATTGGTGTTGAACTGACGTTGAATCAGCATGCGGTTGACCCAAAGATGTTGCGTTCACATGCGTTGTCTAAAATTGTATTGTTGGCGCAAAATCATACGGGATATCTGAATTTGTGTGAATTGAACCGTGTGATGTATATGCGTCCGGATAACCATCATTTGGGGCCATATGTGACCTTTGATGAATTGGCCGAACGGTGTGCGGGGTTGATATGTTTGTCGGGCGCACATTTGGGGCCGGTTGGTATGGCGTTGTTAGAGAATCAGGAAGAAACGGCGCGTGGATATGTGCGTCGCCTGTTGGATTTGTTTGGTGACAGATTTTATATGGAAATTCAACGACATGGTTTGGAAAGTGAAATTAAGACAGAAGTTGGATTTTTGCAGATTGCGCGTGATTTGAACGTTCCGATTGTTGCCACGAACGATGTGTGCTTTGCGGCAGATACGGATTATGAAGCCGCAGATGCATTGGGGTGCGTGTTGGGGCAGACCAAAGTTATTGATCCGGAACGCCCCAGAAAGTCATCAGAGCAGTATTTTAAGTCGTATGAGCAGATGGCGGAAATATTTTCGGACTTGCCCGAAGCGATTGAAAATACTGTCGTTATTGCGCAACGTTGTGGTTTTATGGTAAACGTGCATGAAAAGCCATTGCTGCCACGCTTTGGTGATGATTTAGAGACCGAATGTCAAATGTTGCGTGACGATACGATGAACGGTTTGCGTCGCAGAATTGAACAACATGGAATCACGGATACGGCACCGTACTATGAGCAAGCCGAATTTGAATTAGGCGTTATTATTGGTATGGGGTTCCCGGGGTATTTCTTAATTGTTGCGGATTATATTGATTGGTGTAGAAAAAATGACGTTTTGACGGGGCCTGGGCGCGGGTCGGGTGCGGGATCTATTGTGGCGTGGGCGTTGGGTATTACCAATGTTGATCCGTTAAAGTATGGGCTGCTGTTTGAACGTTTCTTGAATCCGGATCGTATTTCTATGCCGGACTTTGACGTGGACTTTGAACCGACGGGTATTGAACGCGTGTTGGCGTATGTGTGTGAAAAGTATGGTCATGATTCCGTATGTCGTATTATTACGTTTGGTTCATTACAGGCACGTGGCGCAATTCGTGATATTGGGCGTGTGTATGGTATGCCCTACTCTAAATCCGACCGTTTGTCTAAATTAATTCCACAGGACGCAAAAACTTTGAAAGATGCGGTGGGTATGTCGGGTGAAATTCAAGATATTTTGAATAATGACCAAGATTTGAATAAAGTTGTTACTGTGGCCGAAGATTTAGAAGGATCTTTACGTAACTTGGGGCAGCATGCGTGTGGCGTTGTTATTGGTGACCGCCCCACAACTAAAATTGCGCCGGTTTATCGTGACCCGGCCAACCCGTTGCCGTCGTGTCAGTTTGACGGAAAGTATTTGGAAAAATCCGGTCTTATTAAATTTGACTTTTTGGGGTTGGAAACTTTGGTGGTGTTAAAGTATGCGACGCGTTTAATTCAACAGACGCGTGGTGTAAATATTGATTTGGATCAAATACCAACAGATGACCCAAAAACAATGCGTTTGTGGCAACAGGGATTAACCGAAGGTATATTCCAATTCGATGCGCCGTTCGTTCAACAGACGTTGCGTAAAATGCATCCGACCAGTTTCTTGGAAATTTCGGCTTTGAATGCTTTGAACCGTCCGGGGCCAATCGCATTTATCCCCCAGTTTATTGCACGTATGCACGGCGAAGAAGAAATTGAATATGTACATCCACGCGCGGAACCTATATTAAAAGAAACATATGGTATTATCGTTTACCAAGAACAGGTTATGCAGTTGACGCGTGTGTTGGCCGGATTTACCCGTGGGCAATCGGACAACGTGCGTAAGGCAATGGGTAAGAAAATTATTGCCATGTTGGATGAATTAGAAGGTAAATTCTATGAGGGGTGTGAAAAAGAAGGAACATTAGATCGTCAGACCGCCAAAGATTTGTGGGAAAAGTTTAAGGATTTTGCAAAGTATGCGTTTAATAAGTCACATGCGATTGCGTATTCGATTGTGGCAAACCAATGCGCGTATTTAAAGGCAAACTATACGCCGGAATTTTTAGCCGCATCGATGTCCAGTAATTTGAACGATACGGATCAATTGGCGATATTTGTCGATGATGCAAAAAGTAACTTTGGTATTCAAATAGTCGCGCCCGATATTAATCAAAGTGAATCTTTGTTTGCGGTACGTGATGGTAAAATTATATACGGTTTGGCGGCGTTAAAAGGTGTGGGAACCCAAGCAACCGATGCGATTGTGGCGGAACGTAATGCAAATGGAAAGTTTAAGAATTTGACCGACTTTGCGAAACGATGTGCGCCGATTATGAATAAACGTATATTAGAAGCATTTGCCAAGACAGGCGTTTTGGATTCATTAGAGCCAAATCGTGCGGCAATTTATATGAATGCCGATGCGATATTGTCATATGCGTCTAAATCGCGTGGTGGCGCGAATATGTTGTCGTTGTTCGAAAATACCGTTGAAGATGATGTGGCGGATGATCGTTTGTGTAAAAATTTGCCTAAAACGGCGCCTTGGACGTTTGGTCAGAAGTTGGAAAATGAATTATCTGCGCTGGGGTTCTATATTTCTGCGCATCCGTTGGACCAGTATAAGCACTTGATTGAACGGTCTAATTTGGCAACCAGTGCAACATTAGAATCGTTGGGTGACAGAAAGTCCGTACAAATTGCGGCAAATGTGAATTCTTTTGGGCGTCGTCGCACCAAGACAGGTAAAGAAATGATTACTATTAACGCGTCGGACAGTTTTGGCAATATTGATGCGGTTGCATTTGGGGATGCGGCAATTGAATTTTCCCAGATTTTGTCGGGCGAAAGCGTGGTTTTAATATCGGGCAAAACGTCAAATCGTGATGACAGAGTTTCGATTTTTGTTGATTCTATTGTGCCTTTGACCCAATGGGTGGCAAAAATCGCCAAAAAGGTGACAATGGATATCCGTGACCAAGCGGTTTTACAGGATGTAAAAAAAGCATTAATTGCGTTGCCACGTGGATATACGCGTGTTGAATTGGTTTTGCATGGTGCGGAAAAGACGGCGACTGTGGCTTTGCCCGGTGGGGTTGAATTGGGCGCTACAACGGTTGCGGACTTGACGGCATTGGGCATTCGTGTGGAGATTGAATAAAATGACGGCAAAGCATATTCCGGTTTTATTAGATGCGGTTTTGGATGCGTTGGGCGATATTTCCGGTCAGACGGTGGTTGACTGTACATTTGGTGCGGGTGGATATTCGCGTGCATTTTTGGCACGTGGCGCAAAGGTTATTGCGTTTGATCGTGATCCGAACGTTGTGGCTGATGCGATGGATATGGTTGCGGAATATGGTGACCGATTTACGTTTATTCCCCGCCCTTTTTCGTCTTTGGATGAATTGGATGGCACGGTTGATGCGATTGTATTTGATTTGGGGATTTCGTCGATGCAGATTGATGTTCCCGAACGTGGTTTTTCTTTTCGGGCCGACGCGCCATTGGATATGCGTATGTCGGCCGATGGTATGACGGCGGCAGAATTGATTGAAAGTTCAGATGTGACCAAGTTGGCGCGGATTTTGGCTGATTATGGCGATGTAAAAAAGGCAGTGCCTGTGGCACGGGCGATTAAACAAGCGGTGCCCAAAACAACATTTGAATTGCGTGACCTTATATACAATCCAAAAGATATTGCGCCGGTTTTTCAGGCATTGCGTATCGCGGTAAATGACGAAATGGGTGAATTGGAACGGGCTTTGGCGGCGGTGCCGGCGCATTTGTCGTGCGGCGGGCGATGTGTGTGTGTGACGTTCCATTCGTTAGAGGACAGGATTGTTAAAAATACTTTCCGCGGGTGGACGACGTCATTGGGGGATCCGCGTATGCCGGTTGTATCGGCGGCGCCTTTTGCGGCAATTCGTGCGGTAAAGCCATCGGATGCGGAATTGGTGGCCAATCCACGTGCGCGGTCGTCGCATATGCGTGCGGTGGTAAAATTGTGCCCGGGGGATGAATAATGCATAAAAATAACGATGTAAAACACTTAACAGAACGTGCAGATGCGGCGAAAAAGGTCAATCCGTTGGATTTGTCGTCTGACCAAGATTTGACAATTGCTGTTATGAATTTGATTGCCATAGAAGATATGGTGTGTGGTGATGTTGCGGATGCTGTCGGTGAAATGCGTGCGGCGTTGTTGGGGCGGATTGTGCCTGTGGAAAAAAATATGAATTTGTCGGTTGGATTGTTGGGTACTGCGATGCGGTTGATTGAATCCGGTAATCGGGCGGCGGATTTGGGTGATATGGAAACGGCATATCGGGTGTATGACGAAGCGTATTCGGCATATTCGTTGTTTTGGGGATTGAATATGGGTTTTGTATCGGCGGACGATATAAAAATATCAGAATATGGTGTAAACTAAACTGTTGACCAAGGGTGTGAAAAAATGGTAAAATGCGAAAAAGAGAGAAGCAAATTGAAACATTCTTTATATTGTTTAAGCAGTTTTTGTGCATTGATGTTGGCGGCGTTTGGTGCGGCGGTTGCTGAACCTGCGCCAAATCCACGCAGTGCGACCATGGCGGCAATGGGCGCGCGTGCAGATGGCAAATCAATTAATCGTTCGGATTCCGATACGTCGCGTAATACCGCACGTCGTGCGTCGCGCAGTGCAACCGTTAATGCAAAGCCGGTGACGGAACGTACGCATGTGCGTTCTGCGGCACCAATGGTTGATCGTCGTGAATCGACGGTGGTTCGTGCGGCATCGACGGGTGTGGCACGTTCGGCAACGGTGGCGCGTGGTGGCAATACGGCGCGTTCTGCGGCGCCGGTGGCATCGGGTATGGCCCGTGCGGCATCAACGGCACGTGCAACGGCGGTCTTTAATGATATTTCCAAAATTGGTGGCGGTTATGGTGCATGTCGCGATTCGTATGCCACGTGTATGGATCAATTTTGTGCGAACGCCAATGATACATATCGTCGCTGTTTTTGCAGTGCCAGATTTACCGAATTTCGTGATACAGAATATGCGTTGGATGAAGCACGTCAGTTGTTACAACAATTTGAAGATAACAGTTTGAATGCCGTTGATAAAACCGCGGCCGAGGTTAACGCAATGTACAGCGCAACCGTTGGTGAAGCGGCAATAAAAAAAGATACCAGTTTGGCGCAAAAAACATTGAATGAAATTGGTGATTTGCTGTCGGGTAAAAAGAAAGCAAGTACAATTCAGGCGCCAACAACGTCTTTGGGGACTTTGTCTTTGGATTTTTCGTCCAGTATGGATGATATTTGGGGCGGTGGTTCGGCATTTGATTCTGTCTTTGAACGCAGCAGCAGTGTGGATATGAGTGCATTAGAAGGTGCGAATCTGTACAATGCGGCGAACAAGCAATGTATGCAGGTTATCAAAGGTTCATGCGAAAATGATGCGGTTTTGAATATGGCGTCCAGTGCGTATGGCATTATGGTATCCCAAGATTGTAATGCATATGAACGTGCGTTGGACAGAAAACGTGAAGAAGTTTTGGCGGTTGTTCGTACGGCGGAAAAGGCCCTGCGTCAAGCGCGCTTGGAAGAATATCGTGCGCATAATTCGGCCGACGTAAATGAATGTTTGTCGCGTGTGCGTGAAGCGATGTTGACCGATACCGCATGTGGTGATAATTATTACAGATGTTTGGATTATACGGGTAAATATATCAACCTGTCCACGGGTGAACCGATTTATACACCGGAGTTGTTCCAGTTGACAGAATTGGTCACGTTGGATGATGGCTATGTTGGTCGTGATAATGCGGTGGCACCGACCGGTGGATTTGATAAATTCTTGGACGAACGTCGTATTTATGCCGAATCGGCATTGGATTCGTGTCGTGATATTGCGGATACGGTTTGGTTTGAATTTAAACGTGCTGCAAAAATTGAAATTGAACAGGCACAAAATGAAAAGATAGAAGAAATCAAAACGTCGTGTATGGATACGGTGCGTGAATGCTATGACACGCAATCGAATCATTTGAAATCTTTTGATGATACTACGGCCCAGATGTCGGGTGGTTTGGCGGCGTATGCAGCACAGCAAATGTGTGTGGATAAATTGATGTCGTGTGCGTCTTTGTATGGTAATGGTAAATGTAATGCAACCGTGTCAAATGGTCGTGTTACGTTTGATACGACGTCCAAAGATTGTGGTATGACCGCATTGTTGGAATATGCAAATACGGTGGACAGTGTTCGTATCGCCGAAGGTTGCGTCGAAGCAATTTCAAAATACATAACCGATACATGTACCCCAACGGGTGATGGTGATTATCCAATGAATTGTCGTACTTTGTCAAAAACGGATTTTGAAAAATCAATTATGACACGTGTATCGTTGTATTGCCGTGAACCGGATGGCAGCAAGATTGCAGAAGACAAAACGTCTATTTCGGAGATAGGCGATGCGGTGATGCGTGATAATATTCAAAAAATGTTCGATAATGCGGTTGCGGAAATCAGTTCGGCATTGATGGAAAAATGTGCGGAAAACAACGGTCTGTGGTATGAAACGGGTGATGATGGCTCTTTGGCTGCGGATGTTATGGCAATGAATAAAGAATCTGTGTATTATTCAACTGTGTTTGGTCGTTCGGATGATACGGCGGAACGTTATGGTCGCTGTGCGGCAAACGATGAACGCAATGCGTGTTTGGCCATGAATGATATGGGTGATGGCATTGAATATACTTCGTTTGATACATCGCGTAATGTTTGTGTCTTCAATGATGCGTGGTATGAATATACGTGTGCAAATGTATTAAATGGCGAATGGTCGGATAATACTTGCTATTGGGATTCCCGTAATAAATCGGAAAATGAATAAAGGTGGTGACGTATGAAAATGCATAAAAATATTTTTGTTGGTTTTATGGCGTTATGTGTCGCGTCACCGGCGTTTGCCGATAAAGTGTCCGGGGAAGTTTCAACGTCATGGGGCAATCCATCGGTTAAGAAGTGTATTTCTACATTCCCAACGGAGTTTTCAATTGATAAAGATGGGCAATTCCAGGAAAAGATTAATACATTGTTGCCCAGAACAATAAATGATAATGGTGTAGAGTTTTGTCCGATGTTGATTGGCAGTTATCGAAAAAATACAACCGATCGTCCTGCGTTGTATGCTTACTATGCCAGTGGAAAAAGTGCAGCGGATTGTTTTTGGGTTTGTAAGGACGGCTTTGGTGGTAAAAATTGTTCTGTTGATTATTCAACAGGGGCACAAACATGTGATGCGGTACCGTTAGATATCCCAAGAATGAGTGGCAATGATGACAATGGTTCGGTGAAAATGGCATACTTTTTCAAGGATCACTATGATTGCAGTAATAAGGTAAATGGACGAAAAACCAGTGATCAAAATAATTATCATTATGTTACGATGGGGGTTGAAAAAATATTAGAACACGGTGTGATTTCGCGTCCGGTTACGATACGCGCTTTTGGCCAAAAATCTGATAAAGGGTGGAATTATGCTCTGATGGAACCGATTGGTGCCGATTTCCATTTGTTGTGTAAAAATGGGTATAAACCAAATGTGGATAATTCGGCTTGTGTGCCAATTGATTCTGTGTTGTGTGATGCCACACCAATATGTGACGGTTGGGATCATGCGGTGTTCAAGGATACTAAAACGTATAAAAGAAAAAATGTAGATGGTTGTATTCAGTATCGTTGCGCCCAATCAGATTATGGTTTTGCTGGTGATCCTACAAGCGAAGATTCTGCGCGTGAGTGTATAGAATGTTCGGCCGATGGTTATTATTCTGTGTTGTTGGATGATGGACGTTGTGAAATGCGTCCATTGGAAGACGGTAAAGGTGTCGAATACGATGAAAATGGTAATGTGGTGCAATTTGAATTGGAAAAGACCAGAAAGCGCGACATGATAAATAAAACGGGCGGTAAGTCAAATAAGCCATGTTGGCAGTATATGGTTGAAGATGAAGAAGAATTCAGGAATTGTTTGTCATCAGGCACGTCTTCGTCATCTTCGTCGTCATCATCTTCTTCGGGCTCTGCGACATCATCACCTTCGGCGCCAACTACGTTTGGTATGCCTGTGAAGCCGTCGACTGGGTTGCCTGGTTCTGCTTCTCCGGTCATGTCACATCCGACATTGACGTTGAATCCTGATGTGACGGTAACGACGATTTAATTGTAAATACAACACCCCGTTCGGGGTGTTTTTTTTATCCTTTTTTATTTTAAGAAAATATGCTTGTTGCCCCTTGAAAACTTTTTTTGCATAACTATATGGTGGGTAAAGCAAAAATTTTAAGGAGTAAACAAATGGGAAAAGTAATTGGTATTGATTTAGGTACAACTAATTCCGCCATGGCTTTTATGGACGGATCAGATCCAAAAATTATCGAAAATTCAGAAGGTCAACGTACAACGCCATCCGTTGTCGCTTTGACATCAAATGGTGAACAATTGGTCGGTATTACCGCAAAAAACCAAGCGGTTACAAATCCAGAAAATACTATATATGAAATTAAACGTTTGATGGGATTGCGTTTCGACAGTCCGGCCGTACGTGAAATTGCCGCACGTGTGCCATATAAAATTGTTGCCGGTGATAATGGTGATGCGTGGGTTGAAATGGATGGCAAAAAATATGCGCCTTCACAAGTGTCGGCTATGATTTTGGCAAAATTGAAAAAAGATGCAGAAAGTTATTTGGGCGAACCGGTGACAGATGCGGTTATTACTGTGCCGGCATATTTTAATGATTCACAACGCCAGGCAACAAAAGACGCCGGTCGTATCGCAGGTTTGAATGTTTTGCGTATCGTTAATGAACCAACCGCAGCCGCATTGGCATATGGTTTGGACAAAGGTAAAGACGGTGTTATCGCAGTTTATGACTTGGGTGGTGGTACGTTCGACGTTTCTATCTTGGAAATTGTTGATGGTGTGTTCGAAGTAAAATCAACCAACGGTGATACTGCATTGGGTGGTTCGGATTTTGATGCACGTATCTTGGAACACTTAATCGCAGAATTCAAAGCACAATCGGGTATCGATTTGTCCGGTGATAAATTGGCGTTGCAACGTTTAAAGGAAGCCGCAGAAAAAGCAAAAATCGAATTGTCGTCTAAAACATCGACGGATATCAATTTGCCATATCTGACCGCAGACGCAACGGGACCAAAGCACTTTAATACAACATTGACACGTGCGAAATTGGAATCTTTGGTTGCCGATTTGATTGAACGTACAATTGAACCTTGCAAAAAGGCATTGAAAGATGCGGGTTTGGATAAATCACAAATTAACGAAGTTATCTTGGTCGGTGGTCAAACACGTATGCCAAAAGTTGCAGAAACGGTTAAAGAATTCTTTGGTCGTGAACCACACAAGGGTGTTAACCCAGACGAAGTTGTCGGTATGGGTGCCGCAATCCAAGGTGGTGTGTTAAAAGGCGATGTAAAAGACGTTCTGTTGTTGGACGTTACACCTTTGTCTTTGGGTATCGAAACATTGGGTGGTGTGTTCACACGTTTGATTGACCGTAATACAACAATTCCAACAAAAAAATCACAGGTGTTCAGTACCGCAGAAGATAACCAATCGGCTGTGACCATTCGTGTGTTCCAAGGTGAACGTGATATGGCCGCAGATAATAAATTGTTGGGTCAGTTTAATTTAGAAGGTATTGCGCCTGCCCCACGTGGAATGCCACAAATTGAAGTGTCTTTTGATATCGACGCAAATGGTATCGTTCATGTGTCTGCAAAAGATAAAGGTACAGGTAAAGAACAGGCGATTTCTATTAAATCAGACGGTGGTTTGTCCGAAGATGAAATCCAACGTATGGTTGATGAAGCCGCAGCAAATGCCGAAGCCGATAAGAAAAAACGCGAATTGGTAGAGGCAAAAAATACAGCAGAAACAGCCGTGTTTAGCATCGAAAAATCGTTAAAAGAACATGGTGATAAAATCAGCGAAGACGATAAAAAAGCCATCGAAGATGCAAAAAAAGAATTGGCAGATGAAATCGCAAAGGTTGATGCAACTGCGGAATCTTTGAAGGCAAAAACAGATGCGTTAACAGAAAAAGCAATGAAGTTGGGTGAAGCGGTCTATAAAGCCGCACAGGCCGAACAGCAAGCGTCAGAAGGTGCAGAAAAGAAAAACGAAGATGGCACAGTTGATGCAGATTTTTCTGAAAAATAATTGAATATAAAAATATATTAAAAACGCCCTGCTTTTGGGCGTTTTTTGTTGACAATATGATTGATAACTGGCTATAGTTTGGACGGTTGTAAAAGGATGAAAAAATGAAAGATGTACGTGTGGTTTGTGCGTTGGCTGAAAAGTCACTGGGGCGCAAATCGGGTGCAACTGTATTGTCAACAGATATGAGATTCGATGATCTGGGGTTAGATTCTTTGGATCGTGCGGGGATGTTAATCGATTTGGAACGTCATTATAAAATTGATGTGCCGGATGAACTGTGTGCACGTATCGAAACCGTTGCAGATATGGTGCAATGTATCAAAGATATCAAAGGTGGAATCGAATTTAAAAATATCTTGCGTAAAAAACATGGGCGCAGTATTGCAAAAATACCAACCGCAATGGGAAACTATATTGTTCATCAGGGGGTTGTGTATTGTCGTGCAAATGGTCAACCATGTGCAATGCAGATTGATCCGTATTCGCAAGCGTGGCCAAATGTGTGTAAAATGGTTAAGTGTGCGTTGGAAAAACAAAGATAAACGGGATTTAATTTAAATCCCGTTTTTTATTTCTGTTCGCCCAGATATATGCCCATATCGTATGCAACAGATAACAATGGGTCGTCCGGTGATACATATGCGTTTGATGTCATTAAGTCCGGTATCTTTGGGTCGTGGACGACTTCGCCCGCGGCGATAAATTCCGATAAAGGTACGGTTGTAACCGTGTCGTTCATTAATGCCGTCATAACGTATGTTTCATTGTTTTCAATCGCGTTTAATGCGCAATCGGCAAAGCGTGTCGCCAAAATGCGGTCGGCCGCCGTTGTGTCGCCTGCCCTTTGTGTGTGTTCGGGAAATGCTGTGCGGTTTGTTATGCCGGCGGCCGTTAATTTGCGTGAAATCATATCTGCGGGACGGCCCGAATGACCACGTAAAGATATGCCTTCGGATACGATTATTATACCGTAATCTGTTTGGGCATTTTTGATGTGCCGTATTAAAGCGTTAATATCAAATTTAATTTCCGGTATTAATATTGCGTTTGCGCCAACCGCAACACCCGCATTTAATGCCAATTGACCACAATCACGTCCCATGGCTTGGACAACAAACCATCTGTGGTGGCTGCGTGCGGTTAACATTAATTGGTCACAGAAAGATGTTAATTGCTGAACAGCGGTGTCAAACCCGATTGTACGTTCGGTCAAAGGCATATCCATATCTATGGTTTTTGGGATGCATATCAATTGTAAGTCGCGATAAATTTCACGATTTGCCCATGCCAAAGATAAACTGCCGTTGCCACCAATTAATACCAGTGCATCTAAATTCAATGATTTTAGTGATTTTTGTAATTGGCGATTAAATGTCGCAATGCGGCCGGTTTCGGCGGCGGTTTCGAAATTCAGTGCATTTGCACGACCATTGTGAAGAAAACTGCCCGCCAAACGTGCGTTTTCAATCGGTAATAATAAATCATTTAACTCGATCACGGCCGGTGGCGTAACACACAGACCATCTGTACCGTCCAATATGCCCAAAGTACGCCATCCACGCAGTGATGCGCCACGTACAATACGTTGAATTGCCGTGTTCAGACCACTGCAATCACCACCAGTTGTCATAATGCCAATTGTTTTCATGAATTTCCCCCGATTTTTGCCACTATTATATCATAAATAAGTTGACAAAGAAATATTATTTGTAATAATTTGTCTAAAAGTAAAAATAATTGAAATTTCAGGAGTATCGGTATGGCCAAAAATAATATGGGAAAAACCAAACGTTCAACAGACGATTTGATTAATGATGCAATTTCACAACAAAATGATTGGTTGGAAAATCGTCGTGAATATACGCGTGGTTTCTTGAAAAAGTTGAACTTGTTTGCGCGCCCGGCCCCCGATAAAGAAAAAAATGCGGAAAATGTCACAGATGATAAAGATAAACAAAAATCTGTGTTGCGTGCATATTGGTTGCCGATTGCGTGTGCGGTTTTGGTGTTGTTAATTATTGCATGGGCGTTGTTTATTCGTGGTGAAACGGTATCACGTGTTGTTGTTGTGCCAAATATCCCAGAACGCGCCGTTCAGACGATTAAAAAAGCCGATGTTCCACAGTTTGATATCGTTCGTGTTGAAAAAAATGGAAATATTGTTATCGCAGGTCGTTGGTTGCCACATCAAAATATTTCTGTGATGGTAAATGGTAAAATTGTTGCAACAGAACGCACAAACTATGCCGGTGAATTTGTTTATACGCCAAATACACCATGGGTGGCGGGAAATTATACAATCGCACTGTTGGGTGATGAACCCGAAGTTAAATCTTCGGACAAAGTTTTTGTTTATGTATCCGAACACGGTGCAGATAATTCGGTGTCTTTGTTAATGACAAAAGATGGCAGTACTTTGTTGCAATCGCCACATGTTCTGCATGATGGTGATTTGGTCGTAACCAAAATTGATTATTTAGATACAGGTCGTATCGTTGTGTCTGGTAATTCTTTGCCACGTTTGCGTGTTTCTTTGACATTAAATGATAAATATTTGGGCTTTGCACGTGTGTCCGACCATAAACACTTTGGGTTGGGGGCGGATGTTGGTGATTTAAAGTCCGGTGAAAAATATGAAATGATGGTGCGTTTGCATGATGGCGATGGTAAAACAATCGCAAATGTTCGTCATGAATTTGTAATGCCAGAAACGACGGGAAATGACGATACGTATTATACGGTACGCCGTGGCGATTGTTTGTGGATTATTGCGCGTAATTTTATGCGTCGTGGAATTTTGTTTAGCATTATTGCCGAACGTAATGGTATTTCAAATCCGGATTTAATACATCCAAAGCAATTGTTACAAATTCCTGTGGATGAACAATAATAAGTGGGAGGGGGATTATGCAGGCGAAAGAATTATTAATGTTGTTTAAATCGTTAGAGCAGAACCCCGAACAGTTAAATAGACGACATTTAAAGAAATTATATGCTTTGTTGATTGCGGCGGGGCAATACCCCATATGCCCATGGTGCCAAGAATACATATACGATATAAAGGATTTTACATGGGATCATATCGTGCCAAAAGCCGCGGGGGGGGGGCGATTCCTTGGATAACCTGCAACCAATGCACAAGCATTGTAATAACGCATCCAAATGCGATTGTGTGTATCAGGTGGAATATCATTATGATATACAATCTGAATTGGAAGAAACTGTTTTAAGTGTACGCGTTGCGGTTTGCAAAAGACAAGAACCAAAACGTGATAAAAAGAAAGTAAGATATAATAATAACAAGCGTCGCACCAATGGTCGTGGTAAACGCAGATAAAAAGAATCACAGAACATAATATGAAAAGAATACCAGATGCAGAATTAACGCCGGAACAATTGGCGAAACGTGAAAAACGCAGACGATATCTGGCGGCAAATCGTGAAAAAACGGCGGCCCAGAAACGTGATTATTATATGCGTAATGCGGAAAAAATGCGTGAAAATGCCAGACGTTATTTGAAAACTTTGACATTAGAAGAACGTATCGAGAAAAATAAAAGTTATCGGGAACGTCATGCAGATGAAATCAGTGAACGTCGTAAAGCAAGATATGCCAAAAATCCGGAAAAATATAAAAAACGGTCCAAGGCATACTATGATGCTTTGACGCCGGAACAAAAACGGGTGCGTGCCATTGGTAAACGTGACAGCGCCAAAGCGTGGATCGATAGAAATCGTGAACATGTTTTGGCGACGGCCAAGAAATATTATCAAGAAAATCGTGAACATAAATTAGAGTATGGCGCCAAGTACGCCCAAGAGCATGCAGAAGAAATTCGTGCGCATCAGGCC
The DNA here is from genome assembly GCA_045645725.1 of Candidatus Enterousia sp. Classification (GTDB taxonomy): domain Bacteria; phylum Pseudomonadota; class Alphaproteobacteria; order Rs-D84; family Rs-D84; genus Enterousia. The sequence continues at coordinate 51,415 of JAZRJG010000014.1, forward strand.
GCATGCCGTCGTGAAAAACAACGTGCGGGTCAAATGTGCTCTGCTTTTATGTTTACAGAATATTTAAGGTTAAAAGAAAATGCACGATTTGTCGCAGTGTATAAGCCAAAGACAAATCTGGCGCATTTGGCGGCAAAAACATGTGGGGCGATAAAATCGGGTGATTTTCATATGTGCCCAATTTGCAGAACGCCCAGAATGCATAATGCAACAATGAAGTCGGCCTGCCCTATGCCACATGTGTTTGAATTTGAAGATGCGATTGCGCAAATTCGCAAATTCGCAAAACAAATCGTTGCAGAGAATAAAAGATAGTGGGATAAAAAATGGAAAAGAAATTAGTAAGTTTTAGTTTGGCGGATGATGTTAAATCTGCGGCACCGGCGGGGTATGTAGAATCGTTGGAAAAATTAGTTAATGATATCATGATTCCACGTGAATTGGAAAAGATGTGCACCCAAGAAGGTCGTGTGTACAACCATAGTTTTGCAGATTATCAAAAAATGGCACGTGATATTTGGGGTGATACAATATCTGTCACGATAAAAAATGCTCCACATCGGGTTTTGTGTGGATCTGTGGGCAGTGCAAATCATCAAAATGCAGGTTATCATACATATTGGCGATTGATTGCCGATGATGGTACGTATTCTTATCAGGCGCAAGAACAACACTGTGCGGCCGAATGTATATGTAAAGAGTTGCAAGTATTTGCAAATCAAAATAATGGCAGATTGCAATGGTTGGTCAAGAGTTTGTTGGCAAAACAAATTGGTTATCAGGCATTGCGTCAAAAAATGGGTCTGCAACCTGTGTGTTTTGGGCCGAAAGATGAAATAAAATCGATTTATAATATTAAGAAAGGGGCAACGATTTCTGGGGGCGCAATGTTGGTTAATGATGTGTTCTTGAATACTTCGTGGGATGATCAGATGCGTAGAATTGCGGACAAGGTGTCGTATGGATTGCGTGCGTTGGCACCATTGTTGTGTGATGGCTCTGTAATTGATGGTGATAGCAGTAAAAATTGTATTTTTGTTAGTCATCCAAGCCTTAGATGTGAAGAAGATATTGTGGGATCCTCTTATTATAAGCATAGTGTGGATCATTGTTTGTATCGTAAGAATTATTTGCTTGATCCGGGTGTGCATGAATTGGCAAGAATCATAAATAATAAGATTGAGTTTGGTCGTAGATTGCGTGGTAGCGGTAATGTGGTCGAAACTGAACCTGTTGTGCCGGGGGTAACGGGCGCAAAAAATCATAGTGATGTTTGTGATAATGTAGTGACTTCTACGCTAGAATCGTGTGTTCGGTTTCCTTTCCTGCAAAATGGAAATAAAACTTTAATATGGGCGGGGATTACATGCGTTTCATTTGCTGGATTTTTGATGTGCGTTTCATTGGCAAAGCGGTGTGCCGAAGAATTGGTAGCCGAGAGAGAAAAATCACATAAAAAGGAAATCGTGATAGATAGGCCAGATTCTGTACATAATCAGCGTGGTGATATTGAATGGCATAATGTATCAAATGCACGTAATGGACACAGCAGATAGTTGTAGAAAATAAAAGATAATAGGATAAAAAATGGAAAAGAAATTAGTAAGTTTTAGTTTGGCGGATGGTGTTAAATCTGTGGCGCCAGCAGGGTATGTAGAATCGCTGGAAAAGTTAGTTAATGATATCGTGATTCCACGTGAATTGGAAAAGATGTGCACCCAAGAATGTCGTGTGTACAATTATGATTTTGCAGATTATCAAAAATTGGCACGTGATATTTGGGGTGATACAAAGCTTGTTCGTCTTGGTGTGGGGGAAAATAAGTATTATCTGTCGTCGATTGGTGGATTTGGTAATGAAGGGTTTGGTGGACGCTATACAGAAGAAGTGTTGAACGCAGATGTTGATGGTGTTGTTTATCAGGCCCAGGAACAGGATTTGCCATGGGGCTGTGATAAGTGGTCAGCAAGGTTAAAGAGATTTGCGAATAAAGATAATCCCAGATTAAGATGGTTGGTTAAGAATTTATTGGTACAGCAACCAGGATGTCAGGAATTGCGTAAAAAAATGGGACTGCAACCTGTGGTGCATTTTGGACCGAAAGATGAAATCAAGGCAATTTATAATGTACAAAATGGTGGGTATGTTGATTCAAGTGTGCAGCGTGTTTTTGAGTCAATGATGGATCAGGACCCTTATTTCAGAAAATGCAGAGATGTATTTGAAAAGTTAGAAGCCCAACTGCATGAATTGGCATCGTTGTTGTGTGATGGTTCGGTAATTAAGGGCGTTGCAAGCAAGAATTGGATTTATGTGGATCGCCTTAGTTTCGATAGTCCCTTCTCTTTGATTGGTAGATCGTACACTAAATATTCTGTATATGGTGCGTTGTATGATTATAATACGTTTATGCACTATGGTTCTGATCCGGCACGTGTGGCCCGTGAAGTAAATAATATTGTTGATTATATCAGAGTAGATAATGGATTTCTGGCGTCTGAGCCACCGGTACAACCTGTGAAGGGTGCAAAAATTCACAGCGATGTGTACGATGTTGTTGAAGGATTGAAAACGGAATCTTTGGTTAAGGATTTGCGTACCTTGGCATCCAAGTTGGATGGCGATGCGGTTTTGGGTGCCGATAAGACAACAAATCATGTTTTTGTAGATCATCCATCTTTTAAGTATGGCCCAGAATCCGTCTTGGGTGTGGCGAATTATAAATTACCAACTTCATCCGTTGTTGGGGATATGAACCGTATCGCACGTGCCGGTGGTGTGGATGGTTTTGCAAATGAAATAAATAACAGAATTGCATTCTATAAAAAATTGAAACTGAATCAGACAAATACAAAACAAAGATAGCAAAAAACATACTGGACATGGGGTGGATTTTGGTGTATCATCTGCCCTGTCCTTTTGGCGGGCGTGGTATAATGGTAGCACGTCAGCTTCCCAAGCTGAAGACGAGGGTTCGATTCCCTTCGCCCGCACCATCCGCCTTCGTTTAGCGCTGCTGCGCGATTTGCGGCGCTTCGTGTGGCACAGCCATAAAATTCAACCGACACTTTGTGGTCGGTTTAATTTTTGGATTGTTTTCGTTGCTTGATATAATGGGATTTTGTTGCTATGGTTTATGGTGTGGAATCTGATATGAAACAAGGGGATTTATTATGAATATTATTTGTGTGGATACCAAACCGTTTGATAATCAAAAACCAGGTACCGGGGGGCTTAGAAAACAAACGTCTGTTTTCTTGGCCCCTGATTTTTTAGAAAATTTTATCCAGTCCGCTATTGATGTGCGGTTGGCCGATGGCGAAATTAAAACTTGGGTTGTTGGTGGGGATGGACGGTATCCGTCGCGTCAGTTTTTGCCAAAGATAATTAAAATCTTGGTTGCAAATGGGGTGGAACGTGTTTTGGTGGTTGGACGTGATTTGGTTGTGCCAACGCCTGCGATTTCAAATATTATACGCAAGTATAATGCAGATGGTGGTTTTATATTGTCGGCGTCGCATAATCCGGCCGGCCCAAATGGTGACTTTGGGGTCAAGGTTGAAATGGCAAATGGTGGCCAAGCGACCGAGGGATTTACAAATGCGCTGTATCAAAAAACCAAAACAATAACACGATATAAAACATTGGATGTTAACGATGCGGATGCGTTGGCGTTGCCCAATGTGGAATATGTTAATCCAATTCGTGATTATGCGGATTTGTTGGAATCTATGTTTGATTTTGATGCAATACGTAAATGGTTTGCAGATGGGCATACGTTTCGTTTTGATGCAATGAATGCGTCAACCGGTGCGGCGGCACACGAAATATTTGTAAATCGTTTGGGTGCAAAACCCGAATGGATTTTGCGTTCGGTGCCAATGGATGATTTTGGTGGTGTGCATCCGGAACCAAACCCAACATATGCACATGAAATTTATGATTTTATGATGGGGGGTGGTGCAGATTTTGGATGTGCCTGTGATGGGGACGGTGATCGCAATATGATTTTGGGAAACGGGTTCTATGTCAAGCCGTCGGATAGTTTGGCGGTTTTGGCAAAATATCATAAATTGGTGCCCTATTTCCAAAATGGTTTAAGTGGTGTTGCGCGTTCGATTCCAACGTCAAGTGCCGTTGATGCGGTTGCAGAAAAAATGGGATTAGATGTGTACAAGACGCCAACAGGATGGAAATTTTTTGCCAGTTTGCTGGATGCAGGGCGTATAAACCTGTGTGGTGAAGAAAGTTTTGGTCAAGGTTCGGATTATATTCGTGAAAAAGATGGGATTTTTGCGATTTTGTTCTGGCTGAATATTTTGGCAAAAACTGGTAAATCTGTTGAACAGATTGTTCGTGAAATGTGGGATGAAAATGGTCGCTATTTTTATTGCCAATATAGTTATGAAGGGGTTGATAAAGATTTGGCCGATGATATGATACGACGTGTGTCGATGGCGGATATTGACGGTGCGACATTTGCAGGTATGGTGGTTAAGAAGAAAGAGTTGTTTGAATATACCGATCCGGTCACGGGTGAAAATGTTAAAAATCAAGGTATTCAGATATGGACAGAAAATGGCGCACGTGTGTTCTGTCGTTTGTCGGGAACGGGTACGGTTGGTGCGACGGTTCGTTTCTATGTTGAACGATACGAAGATGATAAAAACAAATTTGATGTGCCGGTTTCGGAATATTTGGCGGATGTATTTCGATTTGTGGATGCGGTGTTCGAATTTTCCAAGAACTTTGGTGATATTCGCCCCAGTGCCGTTAATTAATGCCAATCCCCCAGAAAAATGGGGGATTTTTTTAATAAATTGTTGACTTTTGTCAAATTATGTTGCATAATCGTCCCGCAAATCCCAAAGATTGCCATTATTATACAACCAGTTCGCAGTATGCGTGTGGTACATCAACCGGCGAGTTTCGCTCTTGATGGCGGTTTTCTTTGTGGGTAAAACAGTTAATAAATTAAGGAGCAAAAATATGGCAACTGTTATTCGTTTGGCACGTTATGGTGCAAAAAAACGTCCATACTATCACATTGTTGTGACAGATTCACGCAATGCACGTAATTCAGGTAATGTGTTGGAAGTTGTTGGTAAATACGACCCAATGCAGGCAAAAGACAGCGATAAACGCGTTGTTTTGAAAATGGACGAAGTGAAAGCTTGGTTGGCAAAAGGTGCACAGCCATCTGATCGTGTTTATAAATTCTTGGCAAATGCTGGCTTGGTAAAAGCAAAAGCAATCCCAGTTCAGACAAAAAAACATTTGCAATCTGAAAAAACACAAATGAAAATCAAAGATAAAGCAGAAAAATTAGCGAAAATCGCAGCAGAAAAAGCAGCAGCAGAAGCGGCCGCTAAGGCAGCAGCAGAAGCGCCTGTAGAAGAAGCAACAGAAGCGGTTGCAGAATAATTTTTGCGTTCTTAAAATAAATAGCCCAAGGATAAAACCTTGGGCTAAGTTTTGCTTTTTGGGGAGGATGAATATGACAAAGCGTTTTTTTAATCCAGATTTTGATATTCATGGCGATTATGATGCCGGTGATTTGGAACGTGAGTTGCGGGCAGATATGGGGCGCACAGAATATGATGCGGAAAAAGATTGCCCGTATGATCGTACCATATGTCGCCAAAAAATAGTGCGAATGATTAAGTGGGAACGTGCCGTTGAATATGCGGCGGCAAATCGTATGAATTGGACGTTCTGTACGTCGGGTAATATGTTTCATGGTTGCCCTGTGCCGGATTTGGATTGTATACGTCGCAAAAGATATAATGAAATAATGAAACGGGTAAAACAAAGGGATTGATATAATGTCATTGAGATGTCCGTATGATAATAGTTTGGAATGTAGCGCAGATGAACGCTTTCAAGAATATTATCGTCAAATAACAAATATACAATATTTGGGTGATTTTAGGGCGGATTACCGTGGCCCGATTGTTGCGCAATGTACAGCATGGCCGGAAAAGTGTTGGAGATTGCAGGAACATAAACAAAGGCAGAGATAGTATGGCAGACGAAAAACAAATTTTGGTCGGTAAAATTGTCGCAGCCCAAGGTATTCGTGGCGAAGTGCGCGTTCAGACATTTACAGAAAATCCCCAAGATTTTCAAAAGTTGGCGGTTTTTAGTGCGGGCTTTGGTGATGGGGACTTTAAGTTTGTGCGTGCTGTGCCAAATTCTAATGTGGTTATTGCCAAGATTCGTGGTGTCAATGACAGAAATGCTGCGGAATTATTGCGCGGAACGGAATTGTATATTGTGCGTGATGCCCTGCCCGATTTAAGTGCCGATGAGTTTTATCAAGCGGACCTGATTGGCTTTGATGTTTTGCGTGATGGTATGAAAATTGGTGTTGTTGATTGTTTTCAAAACTTTGGTGCCGGCGATATTATTGAATTAGATAACGGGGATATGGTGTCTTTTATCGGTGCGGTTGTGGATTTTGATGCTCGCACGGTTACTGTAAGGTGATTTTGTATTCAAAAACTTGACAATTGTGGTTTGTGTGCTAAACTTGTGTCAAGTTGAAGAGGTTTTGATATGAACGAAAAAAAAGAAGCGTTGGAAATAATAAATGGGCTGGCGAATCCTGTTAGGATTTCTGTAGCGGATGTGCCAGACGGTAAGTATGTGTTGATTTTTTGCGAGAATTATTCAAAGCGTTGTGAATTGGCTAAAATGGCCGCTTCTAATCCTCGTTTGATTTGGAACTTGGGTGTAACTGGAAGAAAGGGTGCTTTGAAAGAGGTCTCTATGATGTCGGCATCGGGATTGGTTGCGCATGAATATAAATTGTTTAATCTGGCGGTTGCGGTTTGTAAATCTTGTGTAGTCAAGCGGTT
>JAZRJG010000015.1:0-25943 GCA_045645725.1 Candidatus Enterousia sp.
AACCAACTCCTTGGCACACAGAACGACATGGCTACGATCCGACTTAATGACGGGTTCTAAATACGCCACATTACCGGAAACGGACTATAAATTTTCCGCGATGTACGAACAAATTTATGGCACCGCCCCAAATCGTTTGGCAACAATCGGATACGACGCAGCCAATATGGCAATCGGCATGATATATTCCGACAAAACCAACGTATCATACCTGCTGGACCCCAGTGGCTATGTCGGCACAGACGGTCTGTTCCGCTTAAAGCCAACCGGCGACAACGAACGCGCATTACGCATTGTTGAATTAACCGGCGACGGCAACATACGTGAAACAAAACCTGCGGCGACCGACTTTATAAAACCATTATATAATATTGAACAACGCCACATATCACCTGCAGACGCAATGCCATTATCAACATCGGGCATAGACCCAGATGATTATATATCAATACCCGAACACCTGCGCAGCAAATACCGCAGCAAAACAATCGGCGCCAACACAACAAAAAAATCCACCGCCCAAAAAAGTCAGTTAATATCAATTCAATCCGACGACACAGGCGACGCAATTGTTTCGGAAAATTACACACCGATAAAATTGGAAAAAATCAGTCAAGAATACATTGACGAATACGAAATTGAAGAATAAATAAAACAAACCGCAAATTGCGGTTTTTTATTTGAATTCATATATAAATAATTTATGTGGATATTTTTTTCCCCCATATGTAATAGAACCACCCAAATCAATAACACGCACCGGCTTTAATTTTGGTATTTCAAAATCCATAGCAATCAATACTTTTATTTTTTTACTATAATTTTTTATTTGCGGCGTCAACTTTGGCCCCAGATAAGCAATCGCCACATCAAATTTTTCCGATGTTTTATTCAAATATTCAAAAGCATCCACCCAAATTGTTTTCGAACGCGCCAAACAAAACCAATCCCCTATTTTTGATATCATTACCGCAAAAGGCATATTTTCAACACCAACCACAGACGCATCAACACGACGCGCGACATACCGCGCCAATCCACCGTGACCCGAACCAATTTCTATAATCCGTTTTGTATTTGGATAAAACTGTCGAATTGCACGCACCGTGGCCCGCTTCAAATTTCCCGAACTTGTCACACAAGGTGCTTGGTGTTTCACCAATACGCACCACAAATATTCGGCCAACCAAAGCCAAAATCCCACAATAAACAAAAACACAATTGCCACAACCGCAATAATAACACTTTGCATCCCCACCCCCAAATACTCAATATGCCAAATGAATCAAACCATACACAAAACAACCTGCCCACAAAAGCGTCAGCCCAACTGCCGCCCAAGCAATCTTATTTTTATACTTTGGCGCAATCAAACGCACAACAAAAAAATTAACAACCGCAGGCAACACAAATGCATCCACAACTATCATCAACCAAAATACAAGGTCGCTGTTTAATAATCCCGAAACCAAAAGAATCACCATAGCCCCCAACAACCACACAAAATACCAAGTCATACATATTGCCGGCAACAACGCACACCATCGCAATATATCCACAATATTATTTTCCTGTTGTTTTTTTGATTTCACTTTCATTTTTTCACCCTTCTGCCACCAAATTCATACACATATAATTTATGCGAATATTTTTTTAATCCATACAAAACAAAGCCCTTTAATTCCACCACCCGAACAGGTTTCAATTCCGGGATTTCAAAGTTAAGCGAAATTAACACTTTAATATTTTTCTTATGCTCAACAAGTTTTTCTGTTAACTCCGGTCCTAAATATGCAATCGCCACGTCATATTTATTTTCTTTTTTTGCCAACCAATCAAACGCATCACACCAAATTGTTTTTGACTTTGTCGGCCAAACCCGATCAAATATTTTCGACATAAAAACACAAACCGGCATATTTTCCAACGCATGAACATTTGCATTTGTATGTCTGGCGACATAGCGCGCCAAACCACCAAATCCAGAACCAACTTCAACGATTTTTTTTGATTTTGGATAAAACTGTCTGATTTGTTTTACCACCGCCCGTTTATGACACAATGCACAGGCCACAAAAGGCACTTGCTTTTTCAAATAAACACAACAAGTATATTCAACAACATATACTATTATACAGATTTCCAACAAAAACAAAAAACCAACAATCCCCCACATCAAAAAATTCATAACACCGCCCTATTCTACTTCTGTACAAGATGTATATCAGAGAATCATAAAAACAACTTCTTCATTTTTTCTCATTTACCATCTCACTCATTATATCACAAAAATCAAAAAATAAAAAACCGACCAAACGGTCGGTATTTTAATGGTGGGAGACAGCTTGCATTAATCAAGCAGAAAATAAACAAGAATTTACTGATTTAATGCAACAGGTGAAAGAGTTTAACGAAAAATGGTCAATTTCACCCAGTGGTGAAATTTAATAAAATTTATTCTACTTCTTTACATGATGTGTAGCGTGCAAAAGGTTCGTTTGTTGGTATACCTAAATTATATTTACTAGCCATTTGTGGGTCATTGTCTATTCTGAAATTATACCACGGTGTTTCACTGTAATAATAAATAGTACCATCTTCTTCAGATTGTTTAATTAGAACAAAGGATTCATTGTCTATGTTCAGCACAATACCGTTTACATATTCTGTGATTTTAACATCATAAGATTCTTTTACATTTGGGTCATGTTCTGATAAAGATGTTTCACAAATTAAATGCTGTGGTAAAGTTTGTGCAGCATTACAAACTGTTCCAAAAAATAAAATAGGTAGAACAAGTGCAATTTTTTTCATAATCTCTCCTTTGATTACTATGAATACATTATATCATAAAAATATACAAAACATAATGACAAACCACATCGGTTAGATTCGAACGGAGCAAACACCTGGAAATCTTGATTGTTCGAAGATTGGTAAAAATTGATGTGTTTTGGATACAGTATTTTCGAACTATTCAAAGTATTTGAAATCTAAAAGAAAACCGCACTTTGATGGTGCGGTATATCTTTTGGTGGGAGTGGCTGGATTCGAACCAGCTCAGGCTTAAGCCAACAGATTTACAGTCTGCCCCGGCTCTCCAACTCCGGCGCACGCCCGAACTTTATCGCCACTGCTGCTGTGGCTTGCCACACGAAGCCATGGCGAAGTGTGGTGCGGGCAGCGGGAATCGAACCCGCATTTCAAGCTTGGAAGGCTTGCATACTAGCCTTTGTACTATGCCCGCAACAAATTCAAAGCTTTACTATTATATATAACTACAAATAAAAATCAAGTAATTATTATCAATAAAATATAATATAATTCACACATATAAAATTGGCCGTTCCAAAGAACTTTTATAACAAATTATGGTCAATGCAAACAAACGGCTTTATTAAGCCCCCCCTGACAGTCGAATAAAATTAAAGATAATGGTATAGATGTGGACAGTGCCGTCCCCGTAGTGTACAGAAGTTACATGAGGGGACGGCACCGTTCACAGATATGCCATTAGATTTAATTTAATTTTATTTTATAGGCGGGAAACAGTCACCATCCACGGGACAACAATTCCACCCCATTTTCCCCATATCGGTATAAACTTCACCGGCACAACAGCCATATTCATCGGGCGATGTGCCATCTAAACATTTTAATTTTGGCGCAAATGCAAAATACAAAATCCCACCAACGGCCAAAGCCAACATAACCAAAGAAAAAATGCAAAAACTTTTTTTATTCATACCACTACCTTTCTGACACATTTTCTTCTATGGGTTCATAACAATCGCCACCATCTTTTGGGCAACATGCAAAAACTAAATTTCCCAAATCCTTAAACACTTCACCATCACAACAACCGTATTTATTGGGCTTTGCACCATCGGCACACAAACCCGCGGCCAAATTTGCCAATTCTTTTTCCAAAGCAATATCTGCCTCACTGGGGGTATCGGCGGATGGAACCGATGCATCATCGGCGGCAACTTCTGCCACATCCGAAACGGTTTCTGTTGACTCAACCTGCTCGACTGGTTTTGGTTCTGCAACCTGTGCAACTTTAACCGGTTGTTCTGTTGCATCATCTTCTTTGGATTCATCAATATCCAAATCAACAGATGCCGGAACAGTTTTCGTCTGCGCCGTTTTGGCATACAAAATTGCGGCCGTATCACTGGCACGACGTTTTGCGGCACGTGGTGTACAGTACTTACGATAATCGGATTTCAATTTATTAATTTCATCCATGTTTTCATCGGACACTTCCAACGCAGCCAATTGTGCTTTGATACCGTCACACGTAATACGTTCAGACACATTTGCGTCCCCAGATTCCACAACAGAATCCGCCACGTCTTCGGCATTTGCCGAACACATAAACAGCGCAACAAACAAAGCAACAAACACTTTCATACCAAAGCCCTATTGTTCATTAATAATTTTTTCCACCTGTAAAACAAAATCGATTGCAGGATCTGTCAATTTCTTTGCCACATCAAAAAATTCTTGTGCGGCGGCCTGCATATTCAATCTTTTATACGTTTCAACAACTTCAATTGTATCTTGCTTATTAAATTCATCATCCTGCAAAGCACGCGCTATATCTAATTCCGCTTTGGCATACTCTACAAATTTTTCAGAATTTTCCGGACATCCACGTTCCGACAAATTTGCATAAATTTTTGCACGTTCAATACGGGCATCGGCATCATTATTCGAATATGGCAACCGTTGCTTTAACGCACTCTCAATCTGTTCGCACGTTGCATACGATTCTTTTGCATAAACATTACCACCCATTGCCTCTACTATCTGAATTTCACGGGCACCCGCTTCACGATATTTTTCTGAATTTTCTGGGCAACCATACTTATACAACGTTTCATAAATTGCAATATTATACTCATGATCTTCCACATTACCCGAAGTAACATCGTGCAACCAACGACTTTGAATTTCTTCTATTATTTCACAAGTTCTTTTTTCCGTCGCTTCATCAACCTGTGGCGCTTCTGCAACCACATTTGGACATTCCGGCACAGGTGCCACAGGCACCGTATTTTTTGTAATGCTGTACCCCACCATTCCGCCACATACAAAGAACGCAATCAAACCCAAGACACCACATAATTTCTGTTTTGGGGTATGTACGCATTTTGGCAATTTATTTACTTTTTTCATATTTCTCTCTCCTGTTCATTATTGATTATATTTTACTATAAAACGACCCCATTATCAATGGTAATCTTTCTGTCTGCACGTGCAGCCAAATTCATATCATGTGTCACAAACAACATTGCCATTTTATTTTTCCGCACCAAATCCAACAACAAATCAAACACAACCGTTGCATGTTGTGGGTCCAAACTGCCGGTTGGTTCGTCTGCTAATAAAATATCCGGATTGTTTGCCAATGCACGCGCAACGGCGGTACGTTGTTGTTCACCACCACTCATTTCACCGGGGTGATGCGATGCACGATGTGCCACATTTGCCGCACGCAGTAATTTTATCGCACGGGCGCGTGCCACATCTTCCCCAACGCCATTTGCCAACATAGGTAGCATTACATTTTCCAACGCGGTAAAATCGGACAACAAATTATGTCGTTGATAAACAAACCCGATTTTTTCACGTCTGATTTTCGTCCGCATATCTTCGTCCATTTTATGAACAGACGCACCATTAATCATAATACTGCCGGAACTGGGTTTATCCAACAAACCAACACATTGCAACAAAGTCGACTTACCCGACCCCGATTGTCCAACCAAAGCAATAATTTCACCACGATGCAAATCAAACCCACCACCACGCAGAATATGCAAAGGTTGGCCACCTTCTATAAAAGTCCGTTTAATATCCCGCACAGACATAACAACATCGCCCGTTGGAATTTTTGATAAAGATTTCAAAATATCTGCCATCTACCAAAACCTTTTGCTATTCATTTCTCAAAACCTCTACTGGGTCTGTATTTGCGGCCTTCCACGCCGGATACAGCGTTGCCAGAAACGCCAACAAAATCGCAATCATTGCAATACCCAACACATCCGACCACACCAATTTTGATGGCAATTCAGATAAATAATATAATTCCGACGGGAACAAATCACGCCCTGTTAACCATTGAAAGAACTGACGAATTGGTTCGATATAAATCGCAATCAACACACCAAATATGGTACCAAAGAACGCGCCAATCACACCAATTGCCGTACCCGACAACACAAAAATTTTCATCATAGAACGACGTGACACACCAAACGTACGCAACACGGCAATATCTTTATTTTTATCTTTGACCAACATCACCAAAGACGACACGATATTAAAAGCCGCAACAATAACAATCAGCAACAAAATCAAAAACATAACATTTGATTCGACCTGTAACGCGCCAACAAAGCCACGATTCAAATCACGCCAATCACGCACCACAAAACCTTCGGGCAACAAACGCGACAATGCTTCGACGGTTTTGGTTGTGTCTTCGGGATTACGCAAGAACAAATCAATATGCGTAACCGCACCACCAATATTCAAATACTTTTGCGCCGTTTCCAATGGCATAAAAATATATCCCGCATCATATTCATGCATCCCCATAAAGAAAGAACTCATCACCGGGTATGCCATAATCCGCGGCATAGAACCAAACGGGGTTGGCGTCGCATTATTTGCCGAAACCAAAGAAATATTATCCCCCATCGTCACACGTAACGCACGGGTTAAATTCGCCCCTGCGACCAATTCACCATCTTTTATCGCAGACAAATCCTTTCCATAAATACGTGTACCACTTTGCGTTTTTGCAGCCAAATCAGACATACGAATACCACGAATCATCGCACCTGTATTATTACCATTTGCGGTGGCCATAACCTGCCCTTCGGCAATCGGAACAATCGCCGTCACATTTTCTGCAACGACTTTGTTCTGCTTCATTTTATCAATCAAGTAATCAAAATCGGACACTGCGCCATCTTGGTGATAAACAACAACATGTCCATTCATACCAACAATGCGCCCCAACAAAGTATCATGGAATCCCCCCATAACAGACATCACAACAATCAATGTTGCAACACCCAACATAATACCAATCAAAGAAACCCACGAAATAACCGAACCAAATCCGCGCTTTTTTGCCCCCAGATATCTGAACGCAACTTTACGTTCCAACTTTGAAAACATTGTCACCTACTTTAATTTACTGACTATAAAATCATAAACATATTGGTAATCCTGAATACCTGTAATCGTTAATTCCGGACACGCAACACCACCTTTTATCTTTGTTGTTTCTGGGTTTTTTACAAACACACCAATCGCGCCTGTTTCGCACAGAACATCAATCAAACCACGAATTATTTTAATCCTGAATACTTTGCTGTATTCAATACGTTGAACACGTTTTCTAACAATCCCTGTCACTTTATAAATACCACAATCCGTCAAAACATATCGCGTTGTTTTCAATCGCATAAAACGCCACACCAACCAAACAAAAAACACCCCCAGCGCACCAAAATACCAACCCGCCAATATATTCCACATATCTGCAATACCAATGGCCCAGATTCCCAGACCAATTATCAACAACCATAAAACACCCCAGACAAAGAAATTAACAATACCAAACACACTGTCCGTACGACCAATCGCCAAAATATTATCATTTTTTGGAATATATTTTTCTATTTGCATTTTACATCCTTTATTCATTTAACATATCACGCAAAGCATCACCAATCAATTGCTCTGCCCCAACATCTTGTGATGTACGTGGCACATCAACAATTGAAATTACACGTGGCGACATAAACACAACCAATCCCGCATATGGCGACACCAAAGTTTCCGGCGTTGTCACAAACGAATGTGTTGGTATGCCAATTATAACATAATTATCACCAACAGACGAAGGTATATTAAACGACGCCAATTCACCTTGGCTGGTACGCAAAACAATTTTCGCATCAACCTTTTTACGTCCACCATAATCACCATAACTGCCCGTTGCACCAACAATTAAGTCCGTTTCCAACCTTTCTTCTTTACTGCATTGCCCAATATCAAATCGCGACTGCCAACCATTTGGAATTGCAAACGTCCCCTGGGAAACCAAGACCACATTTGCCTGTTGCGCCAAAAATTCTTGTAAAGTTTTTGTATTTATCTCTGGGCTGACCACCAAAGCACGTCCAACAACCCCCGGGATAGACATTTTGATATTCTTTTCACCAAACGCCGGCAATAAATTCATCCAAACGATTGGATTATCTGTACGCGGATACACACGATACACATCCATATCCCACGCCAACATATATTTTTTACCGGATATATCTGCGATAATTTTGGCCACTTCGCGTTCTGTTTGATAATTACCTTCGAACACCAAAGTTTTATCCGCCCAATCAACCAACAGATTTCTGACATCCGCCCCATGCATTGCATCCAACAAAGCCATAATAATAGTTTCATCACGCGGCATTTTTATCATCCACTTACCACGATTTTTCAAATGCAATTCACCGGTTGATGCATCATACGAATAATACACATGGCCCATTTTTGTAACCAAATCTATAACCTCGCTGGCTGCGCCTGCCGAAATATTACCTGTTATTTTTTCATACAAATCTTCATCTTCTATAACGGCGACATCCGTCCCATACAACAATTTATCCAACGCCTGCTTAACCGTTAATTTTTTGAATTCAAAATCAACCACATCCGGCAATTCCGGCAAAGCATCACCAACCGCCAATCGGATTATTTCGATATTTTCTTCGGGTACGACCGACACAATATTTTGCTGATTCCAATCAACGGTACATCTTTTTGGCAATTCTATTGAAAACCTGCGCGCGGTATCCGTCGTCAAAGCGGCCTTTTTTGGAAAAATAGGCACAGAATTTTCATTAATCACCAATTCATCTACCACCGTGATATTGTCATACAGTGGCACCTGTTCGGATTGACGGTTTGTGCAACCAACACCAACAATCGTCCCCGCCATCAACAACATCATTTTTATCAACCGCATACAAATCTCCTTAACTTTGTATAGTATTGTATTAAATATTCATAATTTTTTCAAATTCTTCCAATGTCATTTCGTGAATTGGCTTCTGTGTAGGTGTCACCAACCCCTTAACCGGTTCCAATTGTGCACCAAAACGATTGATTAACGCAACAATTTCCTGTGGCAACTCTTGTCCTGTGGCAATTAATCTGCGTCCATATTCTACTACATATTCCAAAGTATCCGCCACAAAGAAACGCCCGACATAGTTTTCCATGGACATCCCGCCTTTTTGCACACAAATTGCCGACGCCATCATCGCGGTCTGATTATAATAATTTGCTAATTTTATAAACCGTTGAACGGATAAAGCCATCTCTCTGTCCTTTCTTTCTTTTTCCTATTATAAAAACTATTGCCCCATAAACGCAATTAAATTATAATATAAAACATGAGAATAAAAATATTACCTGTTTTATTACTGTTATCATCGTGTGCATCCATCAATCGCGGCAGCATTGATGACGCCACTATATTAAATTGGGAAAATGAAGCGGTCACAACCGAACAATTTGTTCGCGACCACAAATCATGTTTGGGTATCACCCGCCCTTCTTATGAACCGCGTTCACGCATCGCCAAATTAATTGCCCCAAACCAAAGTGGTATGATGCCCGATTGGGACGGCCTGTGGGTAACATTTCAATCAAACGAATACCGTGACGTTGGCCAACGCAGTTTAATGTCCGTTCCACGCAACTCTTCGTCACGCACGGTTGGCGCATATCGTCGTTGCATGTTCCGTCGCGGATACCTGTTACGCGCAATGTAAAATTTTTCCCCAACCCTTTTGCATAGAACATCAATTTATGATATACTGTGCCACATGAAACGTTCAATCTGGTTTTGGCTGTGTTTTTTTACCTGCATTATCTTGGCGGTGTATTTTTCCGTACGCATTATTATGACGGGTATGGGCCGCACCAAAATATCACGCATACATAATATATCTATATCCGCAGACATTAATGACAAAGATATGTCTGCCTTGATTGCGGCGGCAACGGTTGCACCAAACACACCAACATATGATACAGACCTGACATCATTAAACGCACGTGTATCGTCCGTCCCCGGCGTACGCAATTCGGCGGTTCGACGTATGCCAAATGGCAATTTATCTGTCCGCGCATCACTGTATCGTGCGGTTGCACTGTGGACTGACGGCACAGATTACTATCCATTATCTGGCGACGGCACAATTGTTCGCCGTCCGGTTAATGCGCGAAATATGGGCGACATAGTATTCATCGGTCCTGTACCAAACGACGTAACAGAAATCACAAAATTATCACAAAACCTGATTGGGCATCTGGATTACATAGAATGGGTTGAAAACCGCCGTTGGAATTTACACATGTTTGGTGGCACAACCATTATGTTACCCGAAGACAACCCATCTGCCGCAATTGGCACACTGTTAGAGTTACAAAAAAAATACACTATTTTTGGCAAAGATATACAAACCTTGGACATGCGTGACAATGCACGTATCTTGGTAACAGAAAACAATAAAAAATGAATTTATTTGATTCATCTTTTTTATGTCTGGACATTGGCACATGTGGCGTCCGTGGTCTTGCGCACCGCATTCGTGGCGCAAACATTGACCGTTCGGCCTTTTTTACCATAGACAGCACCGACACCACATTTGCGATTAAAACGGTCGTTGATGAATTAGAACATCAATTAGGCGCCCACTTTGACAGCGCATACATAACCGGCAACATGGGCCCATCTGAATTCAAAATGTCTATTCGCAACACCCCATGGGATGGCGAACATAAAATCACGATAACCGACGTCCGAAATCAAATTGCACAAATTCAATCACCGGATGGCTTTTACCCATTGCACATTATTCCCCTGCGCTATGACGCGCCACACGCCCACAATATGATGACACCAATTGGGCACACAGACCAACAATTATCATCTATTTTTGCATCTATATTTTATTCAAACAATGGCGTTGAAAAAATTTATGAACACTTACGTGGTGCCCATATTCAACCACACAGTTTTTTTGATCCACAATTTTTACAAAGTTTCGCGTACCGCACAGAAAACCAAAATACTATGTTTTTGGACTTTGGCGGCGAATACACATCTGCATCCATTTGGACCAATCGCGGTCCGGTATGGCACACGAAAATACATATTGGCGGCACAGAAATAACCAAACGAATTGCATCGGAATTAAAATTGGACTTTGATTCCGCCGACCGTATAAAGCGCAACGTCGCATCTTTAATTCCAAAAGAAATGGACCGCTTTACCCCCGCGGACACCGCATACGATTTTTCACGTGGCGACGTTAACGATATTATTATACCGGTATTATTGGATATTATCGCCCAAATCAAAGACAGTGGCACAAATGCCTTCAAAAAATATCATCCAACCAAAATAATATTAACCGGTGGCGGTGCCGAAACCGAAGGCCTGCGTGACTTTGTTGAAAACGCATTCGCGGTCTTAACCGAAACAATGCCGATTGACGCCACGGTACGCGCGCTATCTGACTTTATATGGAAATCAGAATCATCCCATCGCGAACATTATATTGCGCGACACAATCGTTGGTCACGGCGTGCAGATTGGCTGCGCCGCCTGTTCCGTCGCAAACCGCGCCAGCGCACACGCTTTATCCCAATTTTACCCAGCACTCTGTGCTTTGATATGCGACGTCCCGAAACATACACACTGTTCAAATCCGGTGGCATATCGATGATACACGTCGACATTATGGACGGATTTTACGTTGATAAAATATCGGGCAGCATTGAACAAATCCGCCAAATTCGCAGTCGTACAAACGCACACCTGCACGTACATTTAATGACCGAAAGCCCATCTGTTTGGGCGGCCGACGCCATCGCTGCAGGCGCGGACACAATTATATTATCAACAAACACATCTGGTGTACGCGCCGCAATACGCACCATACACGCATCTGGCCGTCGTGCGGGCATTGCCCTGCACCCTGATTCATCTGTTTCTATATTAAAACCAATCTTGCGCGAAATAGATGAAGTTATGGTAATGTCCGTTGCCCCCGGTGCCGCCGGTCAATCTTTCCGTCCGGACGCATTACACAATATATCGGTCTTGGCCGCAACACGTAAGAAATACAAATTAAAATTCACAATATCTGTTGATGGTGGCATAACAAACAAAACCGCCCAAGCATGTTGGGATGCCGGCGCAGACCTGTTGGTATCTGGGTCATATCTGGCACGCGCATCCGATTTCCCATTGGCGGTACGCAGTTTATTACCCGCCCAACCTCAAACCACAAACGCATAAAAAAACACCGACAAACGCCGGTGTTCTGGGATGTGATTTTACGACCAAAGCGGTCGCGTTCGCATACATGCAACCATATTATATACACATATTTTTCGATACACTATTGGTTCATATTCCCAATAATAATTTTGCGCCCATTTTCATATTCTGTAATATTTACCCATATGGTATCTGGCGGCAACATATCACGCGCAACATCCGGCCATTCTATCAAAGTTATATCATTTTCTATGGCGTATTCTAATCCAATCTCGGTTAATTCAGAAACATCCTGAACACGGTACAAATCAAAATGCGAAATACCATCATAGTTTTGCACAATGGTAAAAGTTGGACTGGGCACAACCGTATCCGCCCCACGCAATGTCTGAATAATTGTGCGCGCAATTTCGGATTTTCCCATTCCCAAATCACCATTTAAGGCAACGACACATGGTGATTTTAATGTGGTTGCAAATTCCCGCGCCCACGCGCGTGTTTCTTCTATATTATCTAAAATATATTCCTTCATTTCTTACTCCACCAATAACAAATCATCTTCCAACCTGTGAATTTCATCACGAATTTCTGCGGCGCGTTCAAATTCCAAATCTTCTGCAGCCCGCATCATTTGTTGGGTTAACTTTTTAATTTCGCGTCTCAAAGATTGTGCATCCATTACCCCGCCCGATTTATCATACACAAATCGACGTGCTTTGTCTGTCTTTTCTTGTTTTTCACCAACCTCTTTGAATACCGCTTTGGCAACGGTCTTTGGCACAATACCATGTTCGGTATTATACGCCATTTGTTTTTCACGACGACGCGCGGTTTCATCCAACGCCGCCCGCATAGAGTCCGTAATTTTATCTGCATATAAAATCACACGCCCATTTGCATTACGCGCCGCACGACCAATGGTCTGAATCAGCGACCGCGTAGAACGCAAAAAACCTTCTTTATCGGCATCCATAATTGCCACCAATTCACATTCTGGGACATCCAAACCTTCACGCAACAAATTAATTCCGACCAAGACATCATATTTTCCCAAACGCAAATCACGCAACAAATCGATACGCTCCAACGTTTCTATATCACTGTGCAGATATCGCGCACGCACACCATTTTCGTTCAAATAATCGGTTAATTGTTCGGCCATTTTTTTGGTCAAAGTTGTAACCAACACACGTCCCGACACCTTTTTTACTTCACCCAACAAATCATCAACTTGATACGTGGTTGGTTTAACATCACAAATTGGGTCCAACAATCCGGTTGGTCGAATAACCTGTTCGGACACAATACCTTTGGATTGATTTAATTCCCATTCGGCCGGCGTGGCAGACACAAATATGGTTTGTGGGCGCAACATATCCCATTCTTCAAATGTCAAAGGTCTGTTATCAATACACGCCGGCAATCGAAATCCATATTGGGACAAAGTTTCTTTACGCGCACGGTCACCACGACTCATCGCACCAATTTGCGGAACGGTAACGTGACTTTCGTCTATGAACAAAACGGCGTCTTTTGGTAAATACTCAAACAGCGTTGGTGGCGGCTGCCCTGGGGCCCGCCCCGACAAATATCTGGAATAATTTTCAACCCCACGACACGTACCGGTTGATTCCAACATTTCAATATCAAAGTTCACACGTTCGCGCAATCTTTGCTCTTCTATATACTTCATATTATCATGAAAGTACTTTAACCTTTCATCTAAATCCCGTCTGATTTCGGTTAACGCCTGTAATACACTGGGCATTGGTGTTGCATAGTGCGTATTTGGATAGATTGCAATTCTGTCTAACTTTTTTAATTTTGCACCGGTCAGTGTATCAAACTCCCAAATTTCTTCTATTTCATCACCCCAAAAAGAAATCTTCCACGCACGGTCTGTGGCGTGCGATGGAAACACATCCAACACATCACCACGCACACGAAATTCACCACGCGCCATCGCAACATCATTGCGTTTATATTGAATATCCACCAACGCCCGCGACACATCACGCACAGAAATTATATCCCCTGCACGCAAAACCAATTTCATCCCCGCATATTGTTCGGGCGACCCCATACCATAGATAGACGAAACAGAAGACACAACAACAACATCCTTCTCTTCTAACATTGCACGTGTTGCACTGTGTCGCATACGGTCTAACTGCTCATTAATAGATGCATCTTTATCTATATACGTATCTGTTGTTGGCATATACGCTTCGGGTTGATAATAATCATAGTAAGATACAAAATTTTCCACATGATTATTCGGGAAAAAAGATTTCATTTCTGTGTACAATTGCGCCGCCAATATTTTATTTGGCGCCATAATTAATGCCGGACGCCCCAAGCGGGCAATTACATTTGCCATAGTAAAAGTTTTACCCGACCCCGTCACCCCCAATAACACTTGTGACTGTCTGCCCTGTTGTACACCATCAACCAATTCGGCAATTGCCGTTGGCTGATCACCCATCGGTTGGTAATTACTTTCAAGATTAAAAATCTGCTTACTCATTTTTTTATTAACAATCTTAAATATAATCCATTATAATGAAAATACAAGGGAATCGAGAATGGCATTAAAATCCAAATATAAACGCAGAATATTCTGGTCAATCATATCTGTCATTGGCGCACTGGCATTGGCACTGGTTATTGTTCCACCTATGTTTACGTTAAATGGCTTGCGCCCGATGCTGGAAAAATCTATTTACGAACAAACCTTGGTTCCGGCAAAGTTTGACGGCGACATACATTTCAGTTTAATTGGCGGTGCCACCATTGTTGCACACGACGTATCGGTTCCCGATGCAAAAATTGGTGCGGTAATGTTGTCGATTCCATTCAGCAACATATTCAACATGTCCAACGCAAAGTTAAATGGCGCGGTTGTTGTATATGATGCCGACATAAATATTTCTGAATTGGCACCTGCCGAATTTAACCACAACATTGAAATTTATAACAGCAACCTGCACTTCAAAAACCGCACATTTCATATTGTTCGTGCAAATTTTACAAACGGGATATTCCACGGCACCATCCGCACCGACGACCATAAATACGATGTTACATTTGACGGCAATGAATTCATCATCAAAAACAAGAACAACAAATTGGATATCTATGCACACATATACGCCCCGAACGACATACGCGGCAATATGTCTGTTACAACCGACCACATTAATGAATGGTTTGGTTTGAACGATTTGAAAATATCTGCGGTTGTTAATATGACATTAAACTTTGAATGGAATGGCGACACGGGCTATAAATTCACAGATATAAAATCGAATAAATTTTCCGGCAACATATCTATCAATCCAAACGGAACAAAATTAATTCAATTGGTATCCGACGACATAAATTTTGATTTTTCATTTCTGCAACAACCAACAAATTTGTTCTTTAATACAGATTTGAACATAGATTTTTATGGCGACCTGAAATTTGGTGCCCGCAAATTCCACCATATTTTAATATCAACACGCGGAACATCCGACACGGTTTACATAGATAAAATTATCGCAGATGACATTGTCGCCAACGGCGGTTCTATTGACGCCTTGGGTGCCCATGACATCATGGTAACTATGCCATTTAATAACACCCCAAAATCAACTTGCTTGTTTTCTGGCACCACCACAAAGTGGCAATGCGCAACATTTACATACAAAAATATGATTGGATCTTTAAGTGTTGACGGCGACACATTTGACATATCTGTTCGTGCAGACGCCCCAATGCCGGATACCGCCGCATTTAAAAAAACAATTTCAAAATTTGGCAAACGCGGTGTTGTGCGTTTCAAATTTTCCGACATCGCGGGTATATATTACATAACACCCGACGATATGACCGCCACATACACTTTCGCATCCGACCGCACATTAAAGTGGGCAAAAATAGACATGCCATTTTTACCAAAATTTATGCGTGACGCACGCGGCGATTTTTCATGGGACAACGGTATGTTAAACTTTACCCCACACACCAAAGATTGGCACCTGTCCGCATACGGCAATTATTTCTATCTGACGGGCAGCAGTTTCAAAAAATGGTTTTCATCAGATATTGATTTACAATCCATCAACGACGACGCATATACAATATCCGGATTTTATGACGGCGATAAAATATCCAACCTGACATTAAGTATTTTTGATTATACTTTTTCCGGAACATTGTCGGGCAACAACTTAACGTTACACACACCGATATTGGTGGTTGATAAATTCATCAACAAATCATTTTACGACAATTATACAGAATTAGAATTTTTAACAAACGCCCCTATTCTGATACCATTTTCACTGCCTGTAAATTTATCATTATCTGCAGACAAATTGATATTTGATGGTTCCGAATACAACAACTTTGTATACGTATTAAAACCAAACGCCCAAACATTTTCTATCACAGACGCATCACGTGGTAATCTGTTGGCAACATTGGAAAAAAGCAACAATAAATACGACATATCGATTCAGTTAAATCGCTTTGCAATCAATGGCGAATTATTATCATCACATATGCCATTAAACGTACGCGACACAATGATAACTGCGGAAATAAACTTATCTACATTTGGTCAAATTGCACATGACATATATTACAATATGTCCGGCACCATGGACATATCATTTGATGGCGGCTATTTAATCGGCATGTCATTTGACAATTTCTATGCATCGGCCAACGACATGACTATATTAAATTCTGAACGTATACTGGCCAATACATTAAGTGGCGGCGAAACACGCATTAAACACATGCACATTACCGGCGATTACAGTAATGGCAATTTTATAACCACCGCCCCTATTGAACTGTCCATGCGTCACACAACCGCGATTGGTGGTCTGGCCATCACAGATGGTATGATGACGGCAGAATTTGACATAACAATGCGTGGTACATCCACCACCCCAACAACAATTGCATTGGGCATATTACCCAACGGTGACCGCAGTTATTCATTAAGTGATATTATGACAAAACTGGACATCAACTATATGCGCGCATTTATAAAAATGCATGACAAGTTTTAATATAAAACAACAAACACACCAAAAAGAAAATCCCCCAAACGGGGGATTTGTTATATATGCTTAGTTTTTCTTTCTGACTTGGATATGCACCTCGCGCAACTGCTTTTCTGTCACAGTTGTTGGTGCCCCCATCATCAAATCCTGACCACGTTGGTTTGTTGGGAAAATCACAACCTGACGCAGGTTTGGTTCATCCAACATAATCTGAACCAAACGATCCAAACCAAATGCACAACCACCGTGTGGTGGCGCACCATATTGGAACGCAGTGTACATACCACCGAATTTTTCTTTTACAACATCTTCTGAATATCCGGTAATATCAAAGCATTTCAACATAACCTCTGGGTTAAAGTTACGCAAACCACCACTGCAAATTTCTGCACCATTTAACACCATATCAAATTGTGCCGCTTTGATTTCCAATGGATTCTTTGTATTCAATTCTTCCAACGTCGCCATCGGGAACGAGAAAGGATTATGTGTAAACGCAATACCCGTTGGTGATTCTTCATCTTCTTCAAAGAATGGGAATTCTTCTATCCAACAGAAACGGAATTCTTTTGGATTAATCAATCCCAAATCTTCACCCAATTTGGTACGCAATTTACCTGCGGCTTTGGCTGCGGCCGTTTCTTGGTCACACACAAAGAACAAAGACGCATTATCACCTGCAATTTCATGCAATTTTGCAATACGTTCTGCATCTAATTTTTTCGCAACCGGACCCTTGGCTTCTTCGGCGAACACAACATATCCCAATCCACCCAAACCTAATTCTTTAACGGCATATTCGCCCAATTTATCAAACCAAGAACGTGGCTTATCCGATGAATTTGGTGCCGGAATTGCACGCACAACCGCACCATTTTCAATTGCATTTGCAAATATACCAAAATCAGAACCACGGAACACATCGGTCACATCGTGAATAATGATTGGGTTACGCAAATCAGGTTTATCCGAACCATATTTCAACATTGCTTCATCAAATGGAATATGTGGAATTTCCGGATGAACGATTGCATCTGGCACAAATTCACGTATCATCATTGGCATCAAAGTATTACCAACGGCTTGGATATCTGGCAAATCAACGAACGACATTTCCAAATCCAATTGATAAAATTCCAACAATCTGTCTGCACGCAAATCTTCATCACGGAAACAAGGCGCAATTTGGAAATAGCGATCAAATCCAGAAATTTGGATAAACTGCTTAAACTGCTGTGGTGCCTGTGGCAACGCATAGAACATACCATGATGATTACGGCTTGGCACGATAAAGTCACGTGCACCTTCGGGTGACGAAGCGGTCAAAATAGGTGTTTGGAATTCTGAAAATCCCATATCCCACATTTTATCACGCAAAAATTTCATCACGCGGTTACGGAACAAAATATTTTTATGCAAAGATTCACGACGCAAATCAATATAGCGATATTTCAAACGCAAATCTTCGGCCACAGAATCATCATCACCAAACACTTGGAAAGGCAATACATCCGAATTGGTCAACACTTCAAAATTTTGTGCTTGGATTTCGATTGCACCGGTTGGAATTTTATCATTAACTGCGGCTGCATCACGCGCAACAACCGTACCGGTTACTTTGATAACGGATTCTGGTCTGACTTTTTCCAACTTTTCATCACCGCCATCAAAAACGATTTGTGTAATTCCATAATTATCGCGCAAATCAACAAACAATAATGCGCCATGGTCACGTTTACGATGCACCCATCCCGACAATGTGACAACCTGTCCGACACTTTCGGCATTTAATTCACCACACGTGTGTGTTCTGTACTTTGATTTCAAAGATAACATTTTTGGTCCCTTTTTTTTATTATTGGGGCACGAAAAACAAATTTGGAATTTCGGCACCCATTTGATTGTTAATTTTCAGGGGCGCAAGTCAACAATCGGCTGCGCGGTGCCACCCTGATTTATAACTTTTAATCCACCGTGTTGTTCCATGGTTGTCAGTCATATCATCACAACACCCAGCAGATACTGAATTTGTGGTGCCCGTCGGGCGACACAAATGTATTAAATGCTGCGTATTGTACAGATTTTATGATGGAAATGTATTAAACATACATGACCTGAATAAAATCAAACAAACGCAAAGCAGATAATGGATTTGTGGTGCCCTAAGCAAGAATCGGACTTGCGACTCGTCCTTACCAAGGACGTGTTTTACCACTAGACTATTAGGGCAACAAACTGCACACATTATACGGGTTCCCAGATAAAAATCAAGAACAAAGTACGACAACTGTATAAAAATTAAAGATAATGGTATAGATGCGAATAAACCCGTTGGCGTAGTGTACAGACGCTACATGAGCCAACGGGTTTATTCACAGATACGCCATTAGATTTAATTTTATCTTATTCAATGCAACAATTTACGGCATTCCTTACCCAACTTTTCAATTTACCCATTGCGCCCTTCTCGGCTGTTTTTGCAACCGGCGCAACATCGGCAGCGGGCTTAACAATTTCTTTCTTTGCGACCTTTGCATCTTTCTTTTCACCGGTCAACATACCCATATTCAACCCCCAAAACATACAATATAATTCGTATGACTGGTCAAATAATTCGTATGCGGTCTTGCTGTCCCCTGCAGCCAAGGCCTTGGTACCAACTTCGAACACACGCATAGACGCCGCCAACAAATGCTTTGAAATACACCATACTTCACCTTCATATGACGGTATGATTTTCAACATAGCATTTTTACGCATTTCACGCACATCGTTAATTAAATCATAGAATTGATACTTGCCTGTTTTTGCCCCCGAAAACATTAAATGTTCTTCGATTGAAATCAAATTCATAATACCAATTGTCAAATCTTGGTCAGACGACAAATCTTTTGGATTCACCTTTTTTGCAGCATCCAATTTTTCAACAAATTCCTGAACAGATTCAATTTTTTTCATCACTTTTTCCTTTTAATTACAGACACAGCACCATGGCCCAACTTGCCAACAATAACGCAACAATTGGCAACACAACTTTTTCAAATGGGAAATGCGCATGGCCACCATTTTTACGTTTCATCCATTGGTATAACTTGGATGTTAATATAAAGATAATCGCCCCACACATTGTACCGAACAACACCGGATCCATCACCAATGCACCACAAATAGACACCGGATTATATTCCACCGTACCCAAATAAACAAAACCAATCATCGCAACGGATAAAACAATAATAATTGGGTCACGGAATTTAAAGTTCCAATTTTTCTTGTCCATGAACTTTAACATCCAATACCCCAGCAAAGTTAACAAAGCCCCCGCCCACAGACCAACAATACTGTCCGGCACACCCAAACGTCGCGCAATATCCAACCCCGCACCAACGGCGATTGTACAAACCGGACACGCCGGATTTGCCATTACTTTCATTGGCAACAACGCAACCAAAGCCATTAAAACCTTACGCATACTATAAACCCTTTCCTTTTCCACGATATAACTTGACTTCATTATATGTAATTGGCACAAAAAAAGTCAACAAGTATTTCCCCACAAAAAATCCCCACGATTGGGGGGATTTTATTTTTGCCTTTGTACCATTTTTCTTTTCACTCTTCGCATTCTTGCCCTGGCTCCGGCATTTGTAACATCTATATAAAACATAACAAAAAACGGCCATGAAATTAAACCTGCACTACCCCACGCTAATACCTTGGACTGTTTATCCAATTCATTTATCCTATCACGACGATCATAATCATTTTCAATCCAGTGCTTCGCATCCCTTTCTTTCAGTTCCAATTGTGCCATCTCGTGCTGTTTTTTCCATGCACCACCCAACATCAACAAAGATGCCGCCGCACAACCAATTACACTAATTCCGACCCAATTTTTGTCCATATTACACCCTATTTTACTTTTTGTTTTTCTGCCACCAGTAACTTATCCAACATGCGCGAAATATCAACCATAGAATTCACAGACATTGTACTTGGGTTTAATTTATTGATTACATCTTCCAACCGCTGGCACATTTTATATGTTCGGATAACACCATCAATATTTGTACCAACACATGCTTCTGCCGTCGCCAATGTCTGCAGATTCCGTGCAAAGCCCTCAGGATTTTCTTTGGCTAACATAGCTCTATACGTTTTATTCACCAGCCACAACTTCGCACCACCTGTTAATTCAGAGTACTGACGACCTGCACAACCATTTGCCACCGCCAGTGCCAGCGCATGATATTTCATATCTCCCAAACGCAGTTCCATCAACTGCTCAATCTGATAACGTATCAACATTAAACAGTGTCCAATACTGCGCAAAACACAATCCAACCTTTCGTTCAAATAATGAATTTCCTGAGCCAGCGGCACTGTCAATTCCAACACATTATCTGTATAGAAAACCGGAGTTCCTTCTTTATGTATTGGCAATGTCTTCACCGAAATCGGCAACCAATCTTCACGATTTTGTATAATCCGCATTAAATCTTTTTCTGCCTCTTCCTTGCTGTCATACTGCACAGTCCGCCCACCAAAGCACCCTGTACCCAACCTATTCCAATCGTATCTGTCATCAACATACTTTATAACCATATCCTCCAAAGTCATGAAATTACGCACATCAATTCTCATTTCACAAAGATATTTTGAAAAACAACCATTTTTCAACATGTCACGCGCAGGACTAAAATGATACTTTAATACCTTTGGCTGGTCATAAACACCATAGTACAACTGATTATTCAAACGAAAGAACGGCGGAAACTCAACAAAAGATGTATTTTTTTTATCATAATCCACAATTATTTCACTGGACAAATCAAACAAGAAAGTTCGCGGATTACAACCCTTAAACATTTCATGCGATATAGTAGCTTTTTTATCGACATACTCTACATTAAGTTTTTTTGGCAATTCATACACATCAAATTTATAAACCATATTATAGCCATGACCATTTTGCAGCACCCATGACGCATCACTAATATCAGTATGGTTCAACATACCAAAAGTAAACCCATTCATAATATATCCGTCACGTTTACATAACTCATTTATAAACTTATACATAAATTCCATATTTAAATATTCTTCGCGAACCATAAAAAAAACCTTTTATTTTAATAAAAACTTAGCACACAAATCCCAAAAATCAACAAAAACCGCCCAAACGGGCGGTGTTTCTATGTCCACGGTTATATCCGGTATATGTAAAACTATCCATAAGCGTTAATCATATTAAATACAAAATCCACTTTAATAAAAACCGCTACACCACTCACATTTCCGCCATTTTTTAACCATTTTTCTATGTAAAGTTTTTACCCCTATTTAATCATACCAAATACAAAATCTTAAATTGTTTTATATAAATATGGAAAAAAATCCAAACTTTATGTAAAATTCAAGTAATAAGGAGTTTGTTATGAAAATACTTGCATTTTTATCAACGATATTTTTTACATCAAATGCATTTGCTTATACAAGGCACTCAGACCCTGCAGCAATATTTGTTGCCACAATTATATTTTCTGTAATTTTTTTATTACTTTCTTTAGGTATTGAAAAAATCACTGGATTTGTACTTAAGTTATTTGATCCAAACATTTGGAAAACAGCAAAAACACAATCCACCCCCAACAAACATAAAAAGACCCAAAAAATAAATTTAAAAACATGTCTAACGTTGTTTATATGTTACGAAATAGCAATCATATTGATTCTTGCAGATCCCTATGATGCTTGTGATTTCATATTTTCTTATGATTTTTGTATGTATGATGGGTTTCAATATTTAGTCATGTGTTTATTTGTACCTGCGCTAGTTGCAGTTATTGTTATGTGGAAGCAAGAGATAAAAAACTTTCTTAAAAGAATCTGGCAAATAATATCTAAATAAAACCGCCCATTTGGGCGTTTTATTTTATTATGAAACACCAGTGTTTTTACCCTATAAACCGTTATAGACCGTATAACATATACATTTTTACCCACCATAAAAATTACCCTAATAATGTTGTAATACGTCTGTTAATATGTCAGCATAATCAAAAAGGATATAACTATGTATGAAAACTTTAACATCAATGACATATTAGCTGTCGGGGGCCTGAAAATGATTTTAGACCTTAAGCAAATAGACAAAGAAACCGCAGAGCGTATAGAGTTGTTGATTAAATATGCGATACGCCTACAACTTGATGGCCACAGACAACATATAATAATGGGCGTTCAAGATACTTTGCCCCCTGTATTTGTACGCGGACTTCGCGTGTCGGCATTATATCTTGACGACCAGGATTTACAAAAAGAGGTTTCTAAATTCCTGGACGAACCAAATATGAAAAACCTTGAAGACATCATACACAAACTAGATGAATCAATAGTCAAAAAGCAATTAGACAAATTATTAAAGAAAATAAATATATCCAAATAAACATATTATAGACTAGTCATATAATAAAAAGCAGATTCACATTCCATTAAGGATATCTTATTTTCCTGCAATTTTGTATAAAAGTTTAAATAAATATTTCTTTTTACAAAACCATTTGAAGTCATTTGTTCGTCAATATGCGAATTGGTATTCTCGTCAAAAGAACATATGTTTTCATAATCTGAAATACTATTTCCATCTGCATTATATGTATTGTAAGAATTTTCAAATTTCTTTAATAACGAATTTAATATATATTCCATTGAATTTTTATAAAACCAAGTAGCATTTTTAAACTCTATAAAAAATACTTTTGATATAGAACCATCATAAATAGCATCGCAGATTTTCCCTCTAAATGGTTCCGATTGCATTTTCAATTCCCAATGAATGCAATCTGATGATCGTAACATGTCGTCAGAAACACGCAATCTCACATTGCAAAAATCTTTGCTGTCACAACAAGCGCAATATTTTTTTCTAAATTCTGCATATGTCGGCATAACACAAACCTACACTCAAGAAATGTTTTTATTTATCAAATTCTTAAACATCGTATTGATAGGCTCAGACAATTCATCCAATATATCTGAAACCTTATCCGTTTTATCTACAATCGTGCCTTTGTCTGTGCTTGCCAAATAAAACTTTGTTTTATCAGAAATATTTTTATCCAAGTCTGCAAAAACCTTTAAAGCCTGTATAAAGTCCGGACTATGAGAATTTATAAGTATTGGATAACCTGCACCTGCCAACTTCGTTAAAATATTTGCCAAAGCAATTTGCCATTCTGGATGCAAATGATTTTCTGGTTCATCCAAAATTAACAAATGCTCTTGTCCAAGCAAACCAGAGCTAACAAAAGTCTGTAAAATTGACAACATCTTCTCGCCCGACGACATATTGTTCACATACAAATTAGACAATTTATCAAAGTCATTTTTTACAAACACTAACTTCTGTTGACTTTCATCAAACTCCAATCGCCCCCCCAACAATTCATTAACCTCTTTATAAACATCTCTTAACAATGAATCAGATAATATATTATCCGTACGTAATCCGTCTTGCACCTTTTCTATCAAATCAGACCAATACGATGGAATATTCGTGGTATCTCTATTTTTTTGCAGTTGCAAAATCAAAGGTGTCTCTATAAGAGTAACATTCTGAAATATTGTAGACTGACGTTCTTCATTTACATTGTCTATAGAAAATCTTTCTACAAACGGAATTATATCGGCATTATTAACAACCGTATATTTTATAAACCCCTCTAACTCTATTTCTGAAGTATTATGAGAAACCAAGTTGTTGATTTGACGATTAAACGCTTTGGAATACATATACACCAACGCAGAATGAATTTCCTTGGTATAATCTTTTGGTGCTAACTCATCCAACAAACTTTCCAAAAAATCAGCTACCATTCTTTTGGTTTTGTTACTAACCTGATCTGAAAAATTAGGAAGCATTTGTATTCTAGAAACAACTAACTCTCTTGCTATTTCTAAATGATTATTAGAAATCATTTCTAATAAAACACGGGCAAACACATTCAGTTCAAAATAATCACGCAACAAAATTTCATCTTGAGTCAAACGTGATGCAACAACTCTTTTTGTATGCCTACTTCTTATATCATTTTGCAACGTAAAGAACGATCTCATACATAGCATTTCTGCTGATTCTTTTCTGGATTCTTTGATTATTCGTTCTTTTTCTTTAACCGCTTTTATTATTGTGTATATAGTTTTTCCAATGGTACTTTTGCCCGCTCCATTTTTTCCCGCAATAACAGACAACCCCGTCAAATTAACAGAGGCTTTTTTTACTGCACCTACATTTTTTAGCTTCAAATTCATGGACAAACCCCACTTTATATACTTAACATAAAGTTAACATACTTTATTTTGTTATCAAGTTCATTATACCATAAAAAAATGGACCTGTTTACTAAAAACGGCCCTTCACTTTTCTTTTCAGACACAATTATATCATAAACATAATAAAAAATCAAGTTTTTATTCACAGTACATTAACACAT
>JAZRJG010000016.1:0-24839 GCA_045645725.1 Candidatus Enterousia sp.
ATAGCAATAACCACTATCCGACATATTCGGTTTTGACGTTGTATGAGTGCCATTAGTTATTTCCTCACATGTTTTAACATCATTACCTTCACCACCGCCATTGCCATCACATATACTGTTCGCTGGACATGATTCGCAAACGCCATTTTGCAATCTGTATCCCGCGTCACAGGTCACAACTGCACAAGTATTAACACCATTATGGTAAACCATACCGCTAATCTCTGTTGCGTTTGCTACTTCATCGCACTCACGATAGCATTCATCAATACTGGTCGAACCCGCAGCCGAATCTGGATATTTGCCATTTGTTTCGTCATCACAACTGAATTGCTGGCCATCTGTACAGAAATGATCTGCCGCACAATTCACACAGGCATTACCAACCTGAGAGTATGTTTCATCACAAGACGTAACATAGCATTCCGAACAATCCGTATAATCCGCATCGCCATAGTAACAAATATCCTGATTACCCGTACCATGTGCAATATCGCACGCAATATTATTCAGATAGCATTCACTGATATCCGCCGCGTCAACTTTACCGGTTTTACCATTGTTTGGACATTTTTTACGTTCCAATTGTTCATCTGCACTATAATATCCATCTTCAACCGCTGTACAGTCACGTGCGCCATCGCCATTCACATATATACCATCATTGTAATATCCGGCATCACAATATGTAAATGTTGGTGTGCCACAGTTTGTATCGTACTTGCCCGTTTCCGCTGTATAGAAACATGTCTGATAACCACCACCATGCAACGGTGTCTTGTCATAATCATCGGCCGGATACGGTGTGTTATTTACATAGCATACCGCCACAGAACCGGCTGTATCTGTCTCTGTTTTTCCACTTTCGCCCGTTGCTTCATCCACAGGACACGCATACATATCAACATCACCCACAGTGCTGTAATTACCCATACCAACCGCAACGCAATCCGGAACAGTATCCGATACAACATCTGCCACACGATAATAACCCGCATCACAATAGTTGATATAATAATCACGACAATCGGTGTTATATATCAATTCATTATCTGTACCCGATGTATAATTACATACTTTTTCGCCCGAACCGTGCGCATATCCGGCCACAACCGTTGCAAAACATTCGTATACCGTCGCCGCAGTTGTGACATCACCCGTGATACCGGCGATTAAAGCATTGCTTGGACATTGTGTTTTTGTCATATCGCCTTCGACACTATAATAATCGACACCAACTTCGACACAATCCACAGATGTTTCATCTTCATCATAGAAATATCCACCTGCACACGATGTAATTTCGATATCTTTACATCTATCTGCATACGCACCATCTTTATAGAAACACGTCTGGGTTCCCGCACCATATTGCGCAACATAATTCAACTTTGTTTTATAGCATGCTGCGGAACTGGTTGCATTTACACCACCATCTGACACACCGTTATCTGGGCATGCGATTAATCCACCAAACACACCGGAATCCGTACCAAAATCACCACCTTCACAATAATGGTTGGTTTCACATGGCTGACAGTTATCGGCATTACCGTTACCGGGGTAATAGTATCCTGCTGCACAAACCGTAGTACCCTTTGACCACACAACCGTGGCGGTCGCATCATCTGTTACAACGGTATTGGTACCATCCAAAGTTTTACCATCCGCACCAATTATTTGTTTTTCGCCGATTTTATAGCCCGCAAACAAATATGCTCCATTGTCTTTTTCCGGCAAATTTGTTAATCCATCAAACGGCTGTGTTGCTTCGGCATCTGAATACCAACCAATATTATATTTCAAATAGATTGGGTTTTGTGTCGCATTAACGTCCGCATCATCGGCAACCAATTGTACTGCAAACACATCGGATTCCCATTGTGCATACAATGCAATATCTGTACCATTTGCGGAAATGTTTTGGGTTGTATTTTTACCCGCGTCAAAGCATTTACCATTTGCATCGCACCACTTTGCAACCGACACATAACCTGCACGCACCAATTGGTCTGTGGATGGCAATACACAGTTTTGACTGTCAAAGGTGCATTGTACGGTATCTACCACTTCATCTGACCCCGCAAATTTATACAATGTGACATTATATGTGTTTGCGTTACATGCTGGCTCGGTTCCTGATACTGGTGTATATCCATCTTCACACTTTGAAACAGTATAAGAACAAGCGTTATATTGATTATCGTTATAATATTCACGATCATTATTCGGTGCCAACGTTACACTGTGCGCAACATCATCTGTTGTTAAATCACAAACCATATAACAATCATTAATTTCATCACGACCATTTGCAGATCCAATCTTGCCTTCACCCAAATCTTCAAATAATGGGCACGCGGTACGGTTCAAGGCATCTTTCGGGCTATAATACCCATTACCCGCATCGGAACATGCACTTGCACCACTGCCACTTGGGTAATAATACCCCGCATCACAGGTCAAAGGCACGACCGAACAAGCCGTCGCATAACGATCGCCATCTGTATAATAGCAATCACTTAACGCAGTACCTTTTTCAAACGCAGAATCTTCGGTTAACTTATGGCAACTTTCAATGGTGTTATTTGGTTTATTGTCTTGATATGTGTACACACCATTTACAAAATCACCCAACCAACCTTCTGCCGGACATGTTGATATACATCCTGTTTGGCCAACCGTCACAACCCCCGTACCATCACAGTAATATGGTGCATAGCATGGCTTTTTTATGCTATCTGAACCATCTTCATTTGCGGCATAGTAATATCCGGCCTCGCAATCATATGTCAAACCGGTCCAATGTGCATACCACGTTGTATTCGATGGCACATCGACACCCGAAATAATCTGACCATCGGCATCTACAACCATTGTGCCCACCTCGGGTGCGCCATCCTGTTGGGAATCATCGGCCACTGTAAAGTATCCGTCGAATCTGTATGCACTGCCGCGGCTTAATTCCTGCACAGCGGTTATTTTTTGCGATGCCACTTCATCAGAATAGAACGCATCCATCCATCTTTGATATATAACAGAATCCGCCGCATCATAACCCGCATTCAATGTAATTTCATATATATCCGCCGGACATACACCGTCAATCTCAACACGTGTACCGACACCATAGTGTTCATCACAATAACAACCATCTTGTCCATTGTCTGCGGTTGAATTCATCGGACATGCCGCACATGTCGCCTGATAAGAATTCACATCAGATGTTTTGATATGGTTGTCGTTACAAACAACACTATAATCACATGTTGTTGCCGTCTGTGTTACATCGCAACTTGCAACACCATTGCCCGCAACACATGGCTTACATGTCCAAGTACAGGCATCCGCCGTGAATAAATCTTCATCCCAATCTGCGGAATCTGGTTTATCAGCGGTACATGCCGCACAATCTATTGCAACATCAAACACCGCCACATCATTATTTGTGTTCCAATATCCAACTTCGCACGTATGCACATATTGACACACATTATCAACAACACCGACCAATTCCGCCGTTTCGACATTTGCACCGAATTCTGCCGCCGGACAATCCGACCAACGCGCAGTTAATGTCACGTTTTTATCAAAGACATTGTTCGCGGGCAGGGTACCATCCGCCGCAATTACCGCATTTGATTGACCATCTGCAAAGTATCCCATAAACACACTGTTTGTTTTGGTTGGTATGGCAACTTTCACGATTTGCTTATCTGTTGTCGCCGCCGCATCTGTGAACCAACCAATATCATACTTTTCATATACGGTTTCTACATCGCCCACACCACCATTATGATTCAAAGTAACGGTATAAACATTATTCACCCATTGTGCGTACAATTCTGTATCCGCGGTAAAACTTGTATTCGCGGGCAGGGTACCATTCACCGGAATTACTCTTGCATATCCGGCTTCAACCGCATACTGTTTTGTGTAGTAACCATCAAACGTATAGCCAACACGTGTCGGTGGTGTAACAGTTGCTATTGTCCCTGTTACCTGACTTGCGCTTTCTGTCATCACGGCCGATTCCGCTTTGGAAATTTCATTAAACCAACCACGATTATACGTCTGATACACAGATTGACTTTCTGCACCCGCATAATTTGGATTCAAAGTAATTGTGGACATATGTGGCAAACACAATTCCCAAGGTTCAGACACGTCTGCATCTAAAGGATTATTATTTGCTGCATCATTATGATCATAACCCGCCTTACATGTCCAATCCGGCTTTGAGTCCGCCCCATTTACCCCCGGACATAAGAAAGCTTTCGCAGACCCCGGTTGTGGGATGCCAGTTCCATCGTTATACAGATACCCCCCCCCAGACACAAATGTTTTATCCAGATCTGTATCCTCTTTTGGGTTGTATGCTTTATAACTACAGCTTTCCAACCCCTCTGTCGGACATACCGGTGGTGTACATGGTAAATCAACAATACCAAAACATGCCGTTTCTCCGTTTTCATCGGTTGGCTCAACCTTACTCAATGTATACTTCATATGAATGGTTGCACCATTGTACTCCATTTGGAAATTACAGTATTCACAACTGCCACTTTCCAAAGTTCCTTCAAAATACCTACCGTTATTTGTGATGTCCATAGGACATAAAACACCTATAATCTTACAATAGCCATATCCTTCTTTGGCATCCGGTGCAGGCACACACTTATTAGGATTTGCCTTATAAACGACACCATTAAACTTACCAGACGAAAGAATTGATGATTGATATTCACACGAAAAATTATTTGGATAAGTACTATCACATCGTTCATCATCTTGTATACACGGACATTTTGTCTTTGTCTTATAACACTCGCCTTCGGACTTGGCGCCGGCAACCGACAATGGATAATCCGATGGACATGCAACCGCCGCACACCCCGCAACGCCAAATGTCGCCGTGCCTGTACCGTCACAATATGAATTTTCTGGACATTCAACCATCGTTGTGCCGTCAAAATATTTACCCGCTTCACAAGAATATGTCTTCGGCTGACATACCCCATCAATCAGGTCATATCCCGTTGGACAACTGCT
Source organism: Candidatus Enterousia sp. (assembly GCA_045645725.1). GTDB lineage: Bacteria > Pseudomonadota > Alphaproteobacteria > Rs-D84 > Rs-D84 > Enterousia. Next base: position 5,053 of record JAZRJG010000016.1, read on the forward strand.
GACGTCACATGGTTCGTTACAAATATTGTATTCGTTATCTTGTGTATTATACGAACAATTATACGCACCCGTACCACCATTATCGGTCTTGCAAGCCACACTTAAATAGCAATCTGCAACAGATTCTGCACCATCCTGTAACGTTTCCCCACCATTTGGACACGCATGTGCTTTGGTCGATTCGCCCGCCGACGATGGTTTCAAACATCCTGTATCATCTGCCGTACAAAATGCACTCTGATCGGGGCTGTAATATGGTTTTGACACCGCTGAACAGAACTTAAACGCCGCGTCTTCTGCGTATCCTTTTGCGTCATAGTATCCCGCATCACACGTAACAATAATTGTTTTCAAGCAATTCGTGTTATACGCTTCAATGGTGTTCTCGGAATCCACATTCCAAAAGCAGTCACCACGTTGGCCACTATACGATCCGTCTGGTTCGCTCCACGCGCCTTGCAAATAACATTCTTTTATGTGCGTTGCGCCCGCCACAGAAGCAATATTATTCCCATCTGTACCCAAAAATGGACATGCATGTGCATCCAGTTCCTTGTCCGCACTGTAATACCCAGACGATGTTTTGGTGCAATCTGAATCATTTACATTATTCAAATAATATCCCGCTATACATGTCAAAATTTTCGTAACATCACAATCATTGGATTTATCATAAGATGCCTGGGTTGCGTTGTAACGACATGTTTTTGCACCGGTCGCTGTGTTCGTCGCAGACGTATATGCCAAATTCGTGGCATAGCATTGTGTTTCAGATGTCGCCCCCGCCTCCGAAGATATCTCAACCGTCAATTGCGTACCATCTGCCGTGGTTGCCGCGGTATATGTTGACGCATCCGAATTACATGGCTGCATTCCAACATCGGTTGTTTGACCTTCGTATACAGTGATTGTATTTGGACAATAATTACCCGCCACACATGTTTCACATTTGCTGTTTCTGGCATTGAAATAAGTTCCGGCATTACATGTTATACTTGCTTTATCATTCCATTTTGCGTTGGCATATGTGTTATTTGCCGTAATCGCAATTTCGGCCCCCGGCACAAACATACCATTTGCATCAATAATATCTTGATTATTCGCCGAATAACCATTGCATACACTTCCTGTTTTTGTCGGCAACTCCAAAGATGTTATGGGCTTGGTCGTCGCTGCATCCAAATACCATCCATCATTGTATTTAACATAAATTGTTCCCAAACCATCACCCGACTTTGGATCCAAAATCACAGAATATACATTTGGCAAACATTCCGAACCATTTGGGGTATAATTGGCATCACAAACCGTTGTATATTCACAAGACGGATATTGTTGGCCATCATAGTATTTATTACCCGTTGCAACCAATTCGCCATTTGCCGTGTCTTTGTTATCACAGACATTATAGCATTGTGTTGCCACACTTGACCCCGTTGATTTGGTAAGTGTTTTATCACCCCCAAACGCCCCCGACAAATCTGCACAATCTGTTTTGGATATCTCGCCCGCGGGACTAAATGAACCAACCGGCACAATTGAACAAGTTGTCGCATTATCTTGGACACGATAATATCCCGCATCACAATACTTAACGGTAATTTCACACCCATTGGAATATTTACCGCCATTTAAATCATAATGGCAGTTCCGCATATCTGCGCGACCATTATCAACCGCTACATCGCTGTATGATGCATAGCAATCTGTTGACGCAGACGCCCCAACATCCGAATTAACCGTTGTTGCACTTGGGTCTTCCGGACAACGTCTTTGGCATCCCACAGTTTCACTGTCTTTATTCGCAATGGCAACCGTCCCACCCGGGCAATAAAAACCTTCTGCACATTTTGTCTGATTATCCGATGCAAAATGCGCAACGCATGTATGGAATTCCTGAGACCAATTGGCGGTCAAAGTAACCGTTCCACCATTTTCCGATGTTAAATTCAAAACCCCCGCTTTATCCGCATAGGTTTTACCCGCACTATCTTCCCATCCTGCGAAACCATAATTTGTTAATTCAAATTGATTTTCATTTAAATTACATGTTGTATCATATTCGCATTCTTGCGACGTCATTGAACCTGTCGCGGATTCATTACCTTTGGCAAATTCAATTATATATTTGTTTGGCGTCCACATAGCTGTGAATACAACGTTCGATGAAACGGTATATTCGGCACCCGCCACCAATGTCGCCGCACCATTATTCCAACCCGCGAATTGATAACCTGTACGTGTTGGCGCAACCGGCAAAGCAATTGATTTTGGGGTCCATTGTGCATACCAAACACCGGTTTCATCATACAATTTTTTCGCAAATTCTGAACCGGCATCCGTTACAAAACCTTTGGCATCAACATATTGTGTACCATTTGTTTTGGCGGAATAATACCCATCAAATGTCGACACGACATTTTCACTGGTCTTATCCAAAGTAACATTGTCGGCACCTGCGCGATACGTAACCACAAATTTCTGTTGGGGCAGGGTTGAAATCGCATTTTCAGACCCTGTCATCAAATTATCATGCGACGCATCAACATACGAACCCGCACCATATTTTGTATACAATGTACCGGCACCTGCGTCTGTAGCGCCATCTTGCTGTAAAGAAATTGTAGATGTCTTTGGATTACACGATTGACCATCCGCAGCCATTTCATAACCAACATTACACAACCATTTTGCATACAGAGTAATATTTTCATCACTGCCCGACGCAATTTGTGTCACTTTACCGCCCGTAAAGTTTGCATATTTGTACCAACCATCAAACGCACTGTTTGCGCGTGTCGCATCGGCCAAATTGATTGTATCACTGATAAACGTGTATTTCGCCGGATTCGAATTATTATTCGTACCACCATTTGTAACATAGGTAATCGAATATTCGTTGGCGTCACAAGTTTCATTGTTCAAATTACCTGTGAAATGCACCGCATCATCACATGTGATTTTTGATTTGCTACATGCTGGATATTCCGTACCGGAATAGTAAACCTGTTCTGGATAATATGTAATTGTACCTGTGCCATCCGAACCATCAACAGTAGGTGTTGACTCACATAGATAGTAACATTTTGTTGCTGATGCGGATTTTGCGGCCGACGTTGCACTTTCCGCTGCCAAAGCGTTGTTGCCCGCCAAATCTTTGCAAGAGCAAGCATTCAAGTTACCTTCGCCACACGAATAGTATCCCGCCGACACAGGTGAACATGTTGGTGAATTATCCGCATTACGATAGTAACCCGGCTCACACGACACAGGTTTTACATCGCAGCTTCCCCCCAAATATGAACCATTTCCTGAATTGCTGCTGTAATTACATTTTTTTTCGGCCGAACCTATGACATTACCATTGTCCAACAAATTAATTGGCGTATATGTTGCCACACATTGCGTACGTAATGTTGAACCTTCATCCGAAGTAACAGATACGACTGTATCATCACGCTTTTCCGCCCCCAACGCATCTGCATCCGGACATGCAATTGCACAATCTTCTGACGACGTCATTGGAACGCCCGTTGCCGCGGGACAATATGATCCCACCGGACACGCCGATCCATCTTCTGTCTTGCCCGCTGCACAATCCATAAGCACCTGGTTCCATTGGGCCGTTAAAGTTTTATTTTCTGCATATGTCCACTTAAATGAATTGTTGGCATCCACCCCATCCATTTTCCAACCGTCAAACTCATAATATTCCTTGGCACAGTTGTCGGCGTTGTTTTTTGGCGTAAATGTTTCATCGTATGTAACCTGCACCTGGGTGTCTGCACCCGTGCCATCGCCACACGAATATGTGACCGTATATGTATTTGGCCGCCATTGGGCATATAATGTCAGTACCGCCAACGATGCAGTCAAATTTTTAACAGACGCTGCATCTGTATATGATTGACCCATACCATCGCTTTTGGTATTCCAACCATTAAATGTCCAACCATTTAATGTATAACCATTTTTGGTTAACGTCTTGGCCACATCATATGTATGTGTGCTGTCGGCGGTTGTGCCGTTCACAGACGCGGATGCACCCGCCGGTTTATTTGCATCATATTTAATTACATACGTAATCGCACGGCATGCACCACCTACACTGGTTACACCCGCCGTCCCACTAACAGAGAAACTGCCCGTTCTGTCTGTACGGCCCGATTTACTATAGCCAGCATTACACGTAATACTACAAACCGGCGCATTATCTGAATTTACCAAAACAGATGACACGGTTCCATTGGTCGCACTGCACGTTGGATCAACCCAAACTGCATACAGTGTCACATCCGCACCTGTGCTGATATTTTTAATGGACGCGCCTTCATTATACTCGACCGTTGTGGCATTCTGATCGGTTGACCACCCCAAAAATACTTTTGACGTATTGTACAAAGTACCACGTGCAGTCACCACACAGTCAGAATCATATGTACATGTCTGAGTAACCGCCGCTGGTTGACCCGATGTCGTACCCGTTCCCGCATTATTTGTTACATAATTTACCTTAAATGTGTTTGCCGTCCACTGGGCATATAAAGTTGTAGCACCCGTTTCCGCGACGAAAGAATAATATGCAGGTCCTGCGGAACCAATGGCTGCAACAACCTGGGCCTCTCCATCCCAAAAACCATTAAATTTATATCCTGTACGCGTTGGAAGGGGCGTTGTGCCAAACGACACCGTAACTGAACCCGTTGTCGACTTCCAAAATTTACCCCCGCTTAAATCCGCCGCACGATAAACCGTTACCGTTGTTGCCGAACCAAATTTACCACCATTTCCATCCAATGTCACAGCATATCTGGGGGCATATGTTCCACCGGGACACGATGCCCCCGATGGACATTTAAAACACGCATTACCAACCGCAGGGGTACCATTATACACAGCGCTTGGCGCAGGCGTCGCCATGTAATAACCCGCTGCACACGATGTGTACGTCGTATATGTCGGACACGTATAAGCGTCCGCCCACAAATTCAGCGAAAATAATACACACGACAAAAATACAAAAAAGCCCGTAAATCTGCGATTTTTCCCCATAGATTCCTCTCTTTTATAATCCATGTTAGAAAATTTAACCACACCTGCGCAAGGGAAAAAGCATGTATATACAAGATAATTTTTATTTGACAGGTTTTTTGAACAATAAAAAAATCACCATAACGGTGATTCAAATTTTTTGGTGGGTTAGGTAGGACTTGAACCCACGACCAAAGCGTTATGAGCGCTCCGCTCTAACCAACTGAGCTACTAACCCACGGCGCATATTATGATACATTTTTAATGCGCATGCAAGACAAAAAATCACAAAATTGTATTTTTTACCGTTTTTTGCACTTATGCGCTTGATTATACAACAAAACCGCGTTGTTCCGATACGCATCACAAATCACATCCGCACCACGCACAGGCATTTGCCAATATATTTCCATCGCAACACCAATACGATTTTCACAATTCGCAATACGTTGCGCCGTATAAAGTTTTCTTTCATAACGTTCGATTGTCTTGGCGGATTTTGCCGACGCCCCAAACCGACCATGATATGCACGAACCGAATCCAAATTCTTTTGCGCACCATCTACATACGATTTACCACGCGTCAATAATCGCCCATCCATTAACAGCATCCAACGATCCGGCACCGGCAATATTTGACCTGTTTTCTTATCACGCACAATAATTGTTCCAACAACCTGTAATCCACGTCGATCATAGACCGGATTTTTTACAAATATATTCGCCAAGCGCCATGCACTGATGTTACTTTCATCACAAACAAATTTTGGGCAATTAATCGTCATCGCCGCAAAGCCAACCAATTCGAACATATCAGAAAACTGTGGATTTTTATCCAATTGTGACTTAAATGTACGATATGCTGGCTTTCGGGCACATTCTGCATCGGACTGCATTGGTTGCCCATGGTACCGCACATTATTATAGGTATCGGACGCATAGTCATACACAACGACCCCCATATGATTTGCACCAAACAATTGTTTTATAACCTGATTATCTAAAACCTTCTGTTTTTGCATAACAAAACCTTTTTATTTCTGCTTTTGTTTCATATTCACATAATACTGTGGGAACAAAACAGCCCCAAATGTATTTCGCATAGTTTCACATTTACAACGACCCGCCGCCAAATTATCACGACACAATTGCATACGTTCGGCCGGCGTACTGGGCGCATTCTTGGCATCAACACAGCCCATATTCATATTTTCAAAATCGCTTTTAATCTTCAAATCGTCATATCGCAGACCGCAACCTCTGCTTTGGTCTTCGTTCATTTCCAAATGCATATAAAATCCATCCCAACACGACCACGGCTTTAACATATTATTGCGCACCGCCGCCATTAATAGAAAGGCCTGCTCGAAAGTAATGCCATCGATTAACGATACCGACTGCGTCATATCGTTTAAGCAAAATCTGGGGTGAATGTTTTTTGACATCTTTTATCCTTTTGGTTATGTCACATTAAAAAAACACGCCGTTACCGTCGTGTTGTTATTTATATCATCAAAAGTTTGAATTTTCACATCGGTATTTTCAACCGCTGTAACGTAAAAACTTGATTTATTATATACCATTGTCATCAAGCACAAACTCTTTACACACATAAAACTACAACAAATCCCCAAAAAAATCAACCAATAAATATTGAATTGCCAATTGCACAGCCGAAAAAAATATGCCACTATATTATCCATGGCACCCGATATACCAATCTTGAACGAAACACAAATGGCGGCGTTTAACACAATTGAACGCACCAATTCCAACCTGTTGATATTGGGACCGGCCGGCACAGGCAAATCTACATTTGTAAACTTCTTAAAGTCCGCATCAAAGAAACGCATAGTATGCGCGTGTCCAACGGCGGTTTCCGCGCTGAACATCGGTGGTCAAACAATACATTCATTGTTTCAAATTCAACCACGCGACTTTATTATGCCAGAGATTTTGAAATTAAAGGCAAAACCACGTAATATATTGGTCGCAACCGACGTATTAATTATTGATGAAATTTCAATGGTTGCACCCGATTTATTGGACGCCATTGACATATTGGCACGCTATGCGCGACGCAACAACGAACCATTTGGCGGAATCCAAGTCGTGGCAATTGGCGATCTATTTCAATTACCACCGGTTATAACACGCGATGCAATGGGGTATTATACAACCGAATACGGCCAACCAAATTCTTATTTCTTTGACAGTAACGTTTATAAACGCGCCGACTTCATCAGATATGACTTTGATTTCGTATATCGTCAAAACGATAAAACACTGTTGGATAATTTAATACGCCTGCGCAACAACGACACAAATGCATTGGAATTCTTTAATAATTGCAAAATAGGCGACACCACACGACGTGACAATGCAGTTATAATAACACCTTTCCGTGCGGTTGCCGAACGCATTAATGCATCAAGATTGGCGCAAATTCCCGACACGCCTGTTGTGTACAACGGCGTACTAAGTGGCAACTTTTCCGAACGCGATGTTCCCGCACCACTGAATTTGGAATTAAAAGTCGGCGCATTGGTTGTCTTTGTAAAAAATGGCGACAAATGGCATAATGGTTCCATGGGGATTGTACGTTCTTTGGGCGCACGCGAAATAACGGTACAATTATTGGGCGATTCCCGCGAAATCGTAACGGTTAAACCCGAAAAATGGGCCAAGATAGAATATTCACGTGATGAAAACGACAGATTAATTGAAAACGAAGTAGGGGGGTACAAACAATTTCCATTAAATCTGGGCTATGCAATGACGATACACAAAGCCCAAGGAAAAACATTGGACACCGTCGTTGTCGATATTTCACGTGGCGCATTTGCGCATGGTCAAGTGTATGTTGCACTGTCCCGCACCCGCAACAGTGCCGATATGCACATCGCCGCCCCATTACGCCGCCAAGACGTTATCTTTGACAACCGTGTTTTAGATTTCGTGTCTGAATAAGTTTTGTATACAAATCAACATCTTTACAAAAATCACATCCATTTTTTGACATTTTTGTAAAATCAATATGTTCGCCCGAAATCAATTGTGGCAACGGTTGTGGTGCTTTGCCCGCAACGGCGGACTTAATCAAATTCAATATCGCATTTCTTTCCGCCCCAATAACGGACTTGCCATCATCTGTCAAATGACGAAATTCCGCATTTAACATCCCTTTATCATCGTGTTCCATACCATCTTGGTCCCAAAAACGACCACCTACAAATAAATTCATCCCCCAACGATTAATGTACATCGGTTGAATTTCATCGGCATATCTTTTTAATTGATTAAAGAATATATTTCGCTGATTTGATACACCATCTGATGCCGACATAAAACTAATCGTATTAAATCGTGGCTGCTCTAATGGTGCCGTCGGACCATGTTGAACAACAACAATACCACGTTGAATACGACGTATTTCTATATCGGAATAGTTATATTTGCGCATCTGCTTTGCCGCATATTCACCCAGCATATAAACCACCGCCGCCCCATGCGAATGCGCATAAAAACGTACCGTCCCCACATTACGCAACGCAGATTTTATATCCAATCTGTGACCACTTTCATCCAAAACCAATGGGCGTATTAAAGTATTGTATAAAATATCAATATATCGTGGTGTTGCTTCATTTTTCTGCATACTTTCTAACTTCTTTGCCCGATACAGCATTGAACGCCAACCTAAATCGTGATTTTCACGTCCCATTTCACGAAACAGTTGATCACGTTCAACGTCGGCCTGACGTGAACCCCATATATAATATACCGAATAAATATCAATCCCAATATCCTGCATCTGATTTTCGACCAAGATATTTTTCATATACTTAATGTAATGATTTGCGGCCAAAGGCATAGATGTATATTCGCCACCAAACATAACAATACTTGGACGCCCCGGACACAAAGACATAACTTCTTCGATACCATACGGATTTTCATCCATATCCTTTGGCACTGCCTTTAAAACGACGGCATCACTAACCTTGTATTCAGCGTCCATCTCTTGCCCCCTTGGCAAACACAATTGACTTCAAATCAATGTTTGTTGATACGGCTTTGGACCACGACGGAATCGATTGATGGTTTTGTGCTGCACTTATCGCATTACACAATACGTTACGTTGTGCTCTGTACAACAATCGAGCATTTTCTGTTAAGTTGGGATTTATTTCAGATCCAAAAACATCTTTGAAACCGTGTTCTGACAAATTATCGTGTTTCAATTTCCCAACAACCAATAAATTACTGTAATCCGCCCCCATATACGTCGGCGACAAATCTTTTTTACCCATAAACTGGGCCGATTTTGTATCATGAAAATCCATCACATCATCGGCGGCCGATACAAATGAATAAGATGTATGCAAAACATTTGCCAATGGGGATGTTGGTTCATGTTGAATCGCAACAATATTCTTTAATGTTTTTGCAATCGCATCATCCGACCATCCCTTGGCCTTTAAATCCGCCTTGGCTTTATTAACCATATTCCACAGTGTAACAGAACCATGACAATCCGTATAAAACACAATTCGACGCAAATTACGTGCGGTCGACACCTGTGAAGCATTCAAACAAGGCGCCATTATTGCATCATACAAATCCTGAATATATCCAATTTCAGGTTCATTTTCTAATAAATTCTGTAATTTTTCTTCTTGTTGCTTTGACAAAGGAAAACGACATCCCCCCATACGAAATGTGTGCGCCTTTACCAACATAGGATCAACATCATTAAATTGATAATACCCACAATATAATGCAACATCTTTGAAATCCGGCTGCAACACAGGTGCAACTTTGGACATATACCACATTGCGCCATTTACGCTATGTGTCAATGCGCCACCCAAAACCACCAAAGACACCCCATCTTTGGACACAGTGGACACTTCGACACCACGCGCATACGCCGAGTCGGTTCGAATCTGATATTTCACCAACCATCCAAAGCTGCCATTAAAATCATTCATGTCATATATCCTTTTTCATAGTTATGGCATCCACACCGTCATAATATCCACGACGCACACCGATTTGTACGAACCCACATTGTTCATACATCGTCCGTGCCGGAACATTATCTGCCGCCACCTCTAAGAATATATGTTTCACACCTGATTTTTTCAAGTCCGCTTCCATCACCCCAATCAGCGCAATTCCAATTCCCGTGCGACGCGCATCGGGGGCGACACCAATTGAAATGATTTCTGCCTCATCCAAAGTTTTACGATAAACAACAAAGCCGTTCTGACTGGCAATAATTTCACAGCCCGATTTTTTCAAATCTGCAAAATCCGCCGCACTCCATGGTTTATGCGGGAAACACAGTTTGTGAAGATTCGCCAATTCATTTAACATTTTGCGCCATCTCTAACTTTACGGGGTTTTGATATCTGTTTTGCATTAATTCAAATACCCGCTTGGCAAATTTTTTATTTGTTATCACTTTGCTTTTTGGCAATTTAATGCTTTTATTATGGTTTACCATTAACGCCACATACACATCCATATCTTTCAGTGGATTACCCATATCAACCACATGTGTTGCATATAACGCAAAGCCATTTTTACATATACCATACACGGACTTTGTGGTCAGTTTACGTCCATCACATTCAATCGACAATGTTGACGCAGACACATCATACTTTACAATTTCTTGCATCAATTTTTTGCCATAAAGCATAAGCCACACAGAATCTAACATCCACACAATCCTATCTTTGATTTATGTATTTTTTATAGATTTTTTTATACGCCAATCTGGCGAACCAAGTATTTGCTTCATTTAAACTATTTTTTTCACCGCTTTTGGCATCACGCACCATCCCCCATACGATTAAATCAACAGGGCGCTTATTATCAAACGTTTGCTTTACCTTTACAATACGACTATCGTCGTTTTCACTATACGCCGTATAAAGTATTGTCTCGCTGGGATAAACACCTTGCTGTCTATGTACATCATACATTTCTATTGTTTTCAGCAGATTTAATTTTTGTTCTGATAAAACCAGTTTTTCAAACCAATTTGGCATTAATTATCCTTCTTATTTTCTTCGGCATAGCTGGGACGCAAATACATAGGAACGGCGGGTTCGACATCACCGACCGCAATTTTTTGTTCCACAATCCCGACCCCCAAATGCAAATCAAAAGGTCTGTGTCCAACGGTACGCGCCCATTCCATTTGTTTTGTTTCTAATTCATCAATACCCATTGTCTGTGGTTCCAATCCATTCGCCGCCACAAAGAAATCACCGCGACCGGAATCAATTGCAACGAACGCATCTGGTGTTGCGGCCAAATACAAATCAAATGCACTGATACCAACAACCGGTATATTTAACCCCATCGCCAAACCTTTGGCATATGCAATTCCCAAACGGATACCGGTAAAACTGCCCGGTCCAACAACAACGCCAATCGCCGTTATATCACGCCATGACGCACCGGATTCCGCAATAAACCGTTCACATTCGACGGGCAGGGCGACCGACTGTTTTTCCACAGCAATCAATTTATGGTTATTATCCAATACGAATTCCAAATCCTTGCCTGCGGTATTAATGATTAAAATCATAGTTATTACCTTTGTTGAGTATTATATTTTTCTTCCAACATTTCATAAACACGCTTTGCGAATCTGCCACGATATTCTTTATTGGGGTTCATAGTATACAGGCAATATACATGATTTCCCCGACGTCTAACCTCGCAACACGCTTGGGCAAGCATCGCGCCATTTTGCAAAACATTATAGTTTACAAATTGCGAAATCCCCCGCCAAGTCCAATTCAAAACAGGTTTTGTTTTATATTCCAACGTCGTCGGATTCTCCGACACATGTTTTTCAATCGATTTATACAGTTTATATTTTTCTATCAATTTCATTTTTTATTCCACTTATAAATTTACACCGAATCCGATTTTCTTGGCAAATCCTGCTTTTTGACGTACGGACAATAACTCATCTATTTTTTCTGGTGTAAACTCTGTCCGCACATCTTCACAGTTATTTTCCAACAGCGAACGGCGCAGAATTGCGGTCAATTCACGTTGTGCCTGACGCACACCTTGTTCCGAAGTATACTTTTGAATCAAGTGCCGGATTGCGTCATCCGACATAACGATATCGTCGGTATTCCAACCGGTATCACGTGCCGCGCGTCCAATCAGGTGCTCGCGTGCGATTTTTACTTTATCATCCATCGAATACCCCGGAATTTCGATAATTTCCATACGATCCTTTAACGCATTTGACATATTCAAACTGTTGGCGGTTGCGATAAACATAACATTAGACAGGTCGAAATCCACCTCTAAATAATGGTCACGAAATGCCTTGTTTTGTTCGGGATCTAATATTTCCAACAAAGCCGCTTCGGGATCACCGCGCCAATCACGTCCCATTTTATCGATTTCATCCAAAACGATGACCGGATTGTTAACTTTACTGCGTTTCAACGCATCCATAATCCTGCCAATTTGGGCCCCGATATAGGTCTTACGATGACCACGGAAATGTGATTCATCGGATATTCCACCCAACGATATACGCTGATACGGGCGTCCCAACGCCGTCGCAATAGATTTTCCCAACGACGTTTTACCAACCCCCGGCGCCCCAACAAAGCACAAAATACTGCCTTGATTCGAATTGGTCTTTTTCATCACCGCAATATGTTCTAAAATTCTTTCTTTGACGGCATCCATACCCGAATGTTCGGCATCCAACACTTCGCGCGCTTTTATCAAATCAATGGGCGCATTTTTTGCCTTGCCCCATGGCATAGCCAACAATTCATCCAAATATGTCTTTAACAATCCGCCTTCATTGGACATAGGCGACACAGACCGCATACGTTTCCATTCGGACATTGCTTTTTCTTTGGCATCGACGGGCATAGACGAACGTGCAATCTTTTTACGCAGATTTGCGGTATCCATTTCACCGTCATCGTCCCCCATTTCTTTTTGAATTGCCCGCATTTTTTCCTGTAAAATCGCATCACGACGTCCATTTTCCATCTGCTGATGAATTCGTTTATTGATGGACTCTTCGATTTTTGCGGTTTCGGCCATTAATTTCACGGCCTCTAATAAAACAGTTAATTTTTCCACCCAAGATGTCGCACACAGCACCTTTAACGCGGTATCCGTATCCACATCTGCGGTCTGCACAACGGCATCCACAAACGCCGCCAAAGGATAATTATTCGCCACATTGCGCAGTTTATCCATCTTAAATCGACGCGACATATTTGCCAGATTTTGCATATTTTCCAACACCAAATCGCGCAAAACAATAACCTGATCGGCATTTTCATCCAACTGCATTTCGATTGGGGTAACATTTGCGGAGAACACACCATCGGTCACCTGAATATCATCCAACTTTACGGCGTGTGTAGTACGCACAACGGCATGCACGGCCCCATCTGGCAAACTTAACACCTGTAACACGTCGCCAATTGTCCCAACCGTGTATATATCTTTGACGTCTGTTGGATATGCCCAACTGTGCTGTGGCACCAACACCAACTGTTGAGATCCCGCATTTGCGGCGGTTTTGATACAGTTAACGGACATAGGATTATCAATTAACACAGGCACGGTCACCCCCGGTGACACGACCAAATCACGAAATGGTAAAATATAGTTCTTCATAGCAGAATAAATATAAATCATTTTCACAAGATTTCAAGAACAATAGACACGTCCAAATTTCACCTTGCGCACAGGATAATAATCCTGTAATATTGCCAGCAATGACAAGAAAGGTATGGTATAATGAAAATGAAAGTGGGCTTTTGTATTCCCGGCATGGTAATTGGTGGTGTTGAATCTGTATTTGCGAACACGTTGGATGCGTTGCACGAACACCATCCCGAAATTGAAATCGTTGTATTTCCGCATGCGGCATTAAGCGAACCATTCTACATCGATTGGTTTAAGCAGCGCCCCCATATTACCGTCAAACCGTTTTATCCATTGTGTGAAAAATTTGAAAACGCCCAACGCTATATGCGTATTTTCCCACTAAAACAAATCCGTAAAATTATTTTTAGTTTATACAAGAAGTTCAAGAATTTTCAAATGGCCCATAGCGCAGAATTAAATAGTTGCGACATAATCGTTGATTACGTCACGGGCAGTTCTTATAAAATGCTACGCCACATCAAAAAACCAACCGCAACATGGTTACATTGCTCAATAAACTACTTTAACGACAACCGCATGCATGTCCGTATGCCATATTACGACAAAATCGTCTGCATTAGCGACAGCTGCATGAATGATTTTCGTGAACAATACCCACAATACGCACAACGCTTAACGCGCATTTACAACCCGGTAAACAGCACAGAAATATCCGAATATTCTAAAACCGCCCCAACATATGACGGTCAATATTTTCTATGCGTTTCACGAATGGATTCCGACAAAGACATCCCAACCGTCATACGTGCATTTAACAAATTTTGGGCAGAAAACAACCAACCTAATTGCAAAATGGTATTTATTGGCGCCGGAAACATTTTAGACGCCATGAAACAAATGGCGTCCAATTCACCCGCCGCCAACAACATTGAATTTTTGGGCAAAATTCCACGACCATTTGGATACATGCGCGGCGCAATGGCACACATATTATCAAGTTTTAACGAAGGTCTGCCCACCGTTTTAATCGAAGCCATGTCCACAGAAACATTAAACATATCTTCGAACTGCAAAAACGGTCCACATGAAATCCTGTTAAATGGCGATGCGGGAATTTTATTTGAACCCGGCAACGACGACGAATTGGCCACCGCCATGTCTGCGGTATGGAACAAAACAGTTGATGTGGACACAATGATACAAAACGCAACAAAATCCTTAACCCGTTTTGAACCAAAATCAATCGCAGATGCAATAGTGGATATGGCAACAGGTTTAAAGGACACAAAATGAAGCAGACGTTCTTTTCCATTATTACACCGACATACAATCGTGCGGACAGATTAATAAAGGCATTTCAATCATTAAACAGCCAAACATTTCGTGATTTCGAATGGGTGATTATTGATGATGGATCTACAGATGATACAACAAATACAGTTGCACAATTTGCCGAAACCGCCAATTTTAATCTCATATACCATAAAATTCCACACGGTGGCAAACATATGGCAATACGCACCGCATACGAAATTGTAACTGGCACATGGTCTTTTGAACTGGACTCTGATGACGAACTATACGATAAAAACACATTGCAACACATGTATACATTGTCGACCACCAACCCCAACGAATGTTTTGGCGGTTGCTTTATTGATCAACACGACAATATATTCCCAAAAATTAACACCCCATACATTGATTATGATTTAGAGACATATCTGGATAATTTTTGTGATGAAACCAATCAGCAAAACCTAAACATAGCATGGCTAATGAAAACGACCTATGCACGCAGCATGCTGCCTCCACCGATTCAAGACAATCTAACATATTTCCCCGAAGCCGTCACAAACCTTCAACGGGCCTTAAAATCACAAAACTTTCAACTGCGCATATTTAATCAACCGTGGTACAGATATCACACATACAATTCAGACAGCGTTACCGTTAACACACGGCACACAAATGCACTTTGGTATTATGCAAAATCATTGTTGGAAACATTACATGAATATGATTTACTAAACAAATACCCACATTTTGTGCGCAAACTAAACAAAATGCTGTTTGCACACACCCCCACAGACAGAAGCATTTGGACAAACCGCAACATTCTATACAAAACGGGACAATCTGGGACATTTTATCGCTTATTATTTCACCACTACTTACAAAGATTATTTTCTATTGGACACGATGAAATTTACATCTTTGGAATTAAAATACACAAACACAAAAGGAACAAATAATGTTGGACTTATCAAAAATTAAGTTAATCGTTTGGGATTTAGACGACACTTTTTGGTCAGGCACATTATCCGAAGGTTCTGCCACCTGGAACATGCCTCACTGCGATTTTATTCGTGCATTAACCGACAAAGGCATTATTAATTCCATTTGCTCAAAAAACAATTTTCAAGACGTAGAAGCATTTTTTAACAAAAACCAC
Source organism: Candidatus Enterousia sp. (assembly GCA_045645725.1). Classification (GTDB taxonomy): domain Bacteria; phylum Pseudomonadota; class Alphaproteobacteria; order Rs-D84; family Rs-D84; genus Enterousia. The sequence continues at coordinate 21,227 of JAZRJG010000016.1, forward strand.
CCCGAATTATTTGACCTGTTTGTATTCAAGTCAATAAATTGGGAACCAAAAGGCACACGTGTCAAAAACATTATTGAAAACGCCGCCCTGCGACCCGTCAATGTATTATTCATAGACGACAATGAATCAAACTTAAACGAAGTAAAATTTTACAATCCAGACATTAACATTTGCCTGCCATCCGAAATTAATAATCTGATTAAACAGTTACCGAACACGGGCAAAGACGACACACAGCATTCACGTTTAAACCAATATAAAATTCTTGAACGCAAAGTCGCAGACAAGAACCAGACCGCATCAAATGACGATTTTCTGCGTAACAGCGACATATGCGTTCAAATTCACAAAAATTGCATTCAACAAATTGACAGATTGCACGAATTACTAATCCGTTCAAACCAACTGAATTACACAAAAAACAGATGTTCCAAAGACGAACTTATCGCATTATTGCGTAAAAAAAATATTTCTGCCGGATATATAACATGCTTTGATAAATATGGGGATTACGGCATTGTTGGATTTTTTGCACTGGACAAACAGAAACACGAATTAGTTCACTTCTTATTTTCATGCCGCACATTGGGCATGGGCGTAGAACAATATGTTTATGCAAAATTACACTTTCCAAAACTAACAACCATCGGCGAAGTTGCCAATCATGTCCAACCTCAGAAATATATCAGTTATATATCGGACAAAAAGCAACACAAACGCAAAATAACATCCAAAACAAATTTAAATGTCTTATTAAAAGGGCCATGCGATTTATCCGGCATTATGCCATACCTATCTGGCAACATGGGAATTGACACAGAATTCGTACATGCCAATGAAGATCGTCCTACCACCGTCTGTCAACAGCATTCTGTATGCACCGTGGATGCAAAACGTATGCCACAATCCGATATTGACAAAATATTAAAGCGCATACCTATGTTATCATCAGAAGATTATACAACCGCACTATACGACACAAAATATGACGTAATTGTATTCTCGTTATTAATTGATGACTTGTTGGGGTTATACAAAGACAAACAAACAGGTTTGGTATTTCCTTTTGGCAACTACCAAATACCTATTACTGACAAAGAATTTGAAGCCGTCTGGACGCAAACGCCTGTATATGCAAACGAATTCGGGTTAACACCAGAAAAACTGGCTTATTTTCGTAAAAATTTAGAATTCATGGGTCCAATCACATGTCAGCATTTAACAGAAAATTTGACATATATACGCAACAATATAAACCCCAACACAAAACTGATACTGATTCTGGGCAGCGAATTTGAACCCATCTCTGAACCACAAGACAGCCAAGGGTTGTATTTGCGCCATCGTGAAATGAACAAATCCGTTTTAAACTGGGCAAAAACCCAACAAAACGTAGAATGTATTAACTTAACCGATTTTATAAAAACACCCGAAGATTATCGTGACATGGTAAACCATTTCCAACGCCATATTTATTATAAATTGGCCCAACGCTTGGCCGCCAGCATATCCAGCAACATCAAAGTACATGACAATAACTTCTGGAAGAATATAACAATTGACAAACACAAACGCATTGTTTGTGAAAACGGCACGCAATACAGATATGAACAACTATTTCTGCATCTATTCGGGGCCAATATTCCGCTGTCAAAGAAACGCAAAAAAGTAATAAAATAGGACATAAATGAGATTTATATTAAACAAATTTAAAATATATAAAATAAAATATCGCGATCACAGCAATCGCTTTATTCTGCACATGCCCGACGGCACAACAGTTTACAATCCCAAATACATACGTGGATATCATGTAGAATTTTTTGGAAAAAATGCAACATTAGAAATATACGAACCCTGCAAACTAAAGGGTTCTAAAATACTATTATACAACCACGACCATTTTGTATTAAAACAAACCATCGGTGCAATTTTCGTTCAAGGTGGCGCATGTTGTTCGGGGCACACACATCTATTCATAGATGAAGGTTGCACTCTAAACAACACACACTTTTACCTGAATTCTTGTCCGAACGCATTTATTACACTGGGTAAAGATTGCATGTTTTCAACCGACATCAGACTGTGGGCCAGCGACACCCACCAAATTATCAGCCAAGACGACCAACATATCATAAACAAAAAATACGGCATAACAATTGGCAATCACATTTGGTGCGGAACCAGATGTACAATCTTAAAAAACACTACCATTTCGGATAATTCTATAATCGGCGCGGCCAGTGTAGTAAGCGGGCACTTTAACGAACCCAATATCATAATTGCAGGCAACCCTGCTAAAAAAACAAAAGAGAACGTAAACTGGCTACGCGAATCATTACCGGACTAACAATAAAACTTGGGGATTCCCCAAGTTTTTTTTATGCTGCCATACCACATACATACCATGAAAAAGTATTTACTTTGCTGTTGCCGGCACCCCAACCACGTGTTGTAAAATTTGTACTTGTCACCAAATCAACGCCAACCGCATAACTACCTGTACCAGAATTGTTCATATTACTGGTTATTACAACGGTATAATTAGTATTTGCCATCTCAATTGGTAACACGTGCAGAACCACCGTAGAATTGTTTATGGTCAATAAACCTTGACCTTGTTCCACCCAACCACTCTTATAACGTCTGTACCAAGTATAGTTATTTTCCATCGTTGGATTTTGCCATGCAACGACATAATCTGCGCTGGATATATCTGGTATATCTACCATACGCGCAACCGGAACACCACCCACCGTCGCCCCATCATGAACACGCAAAGTTTGCTTATCCGTATCAATGGTAACTTCACCCAACAATCCAACATAACCATCATTTTCCGCGCCATTGCCACGTTTTAACAACAAACGACGCGCATTTTTATCCGTTTGCAATATATCATCCATATTCATACCGCATATTTCCTTGCACAGTGCGTTTCGCATTGCGGCGGTCTCACGCGCCGTCAACGTCACATCATTATCCACCGCATCAATCAAGCGCACAACCGTATCATTTAACAAATGCACAACCGACGAAAGTTCTTTTTTACTTAAAGTCATAAAATCCCCTTTGATTAAAAATAAAAAACAGGCCACAAAACGTGACCTGTTACATGCAACATATTATATCACAATTTCGAATTAAAATCAACCATTATGTAAAACCAACCCACCCACACTTTTCCCTTGCGCAGGTTATGCCATTTTTTCTACACTGGATATAATAAGAGGGGAAATTATGTCGTACATATCGCGTTTTCTGTCGGTTATCTTGTTGTTATTTGTGTCTATTTTGCCGGACGCAATGGCTGACAAATCTGTTGTGTCACGTGTGGCTCCATCGACCACGGCGGATAAAAATACCCCAAAAAAAACTGAACGCAATGTTGCGCAACGCGGAACATCCGAACGCGGAACATCAAATGTCGCACAAACACGTGCGTCCGAACGAAACGCAACCAGAACAAATACAGATACCCGTCGTGAACGTGATACGGCGGTAAATCGTGCAACTTCTTCGGTTCGTGCACGCACAACCACCACGCCAACTGCGGTTCGCACATCTGATGCACAACCACGTTCCGAACGTGGTGTAAACACACGTGATGCCG